>NZ_JAPEHS010000059.1:0-16170 GCF_028823565.1 Psychrobacter sp. A3 | reverse complement strand
CCGCCTCTGACTTTACCATCAAAGTCGATCCCACCTCCCTTCAGCCTGATACCACATATTATTATGCCTTTGAAGCCTTGGGCTATCTTTCGCCTACTGGCCGTACCCGTACCATTCCGCCGTCTGATATGGCAGCGAGCGAGATAGAGCGTGTGCGCTTGGCAGTGGTGTCCTGCTCCAACTATGGTTTTGGGTACTTTAATGGCTATGCCCATATCGCCAAACAAGCCGATATCTCTGCCGTGGTGCATTTGGGAGATTATATCTATGAATACGAGGAAGGGTTTTATCGCGATCAGTCACTGATAGAAGAGCGCCCATTGTTTCCCAAAAACGAGATCATCAGCCTAGACGACTATCGCCAACGCTACGCGTGTTATCGCACGGATATCGACCTACAAGAATGCCATCGCCAGCATCCTTTTATCGCAGTTTGGGACGATCATGAAATCGCTGATAACTCATGGAAAGGGGGCGCACGCTTTCATAACGACAGCAAAGGCAGCTATTTAGAGCGCAAAATGGCGGCTGTCCGTGCGTATCATGAGTGGATGCCCATTCGGGACGATAAGAGCAATGCGCTTGACAGCCAGCTACGTATTTATCGGCGTTTTGAGTTTGGTAAATTGTTTGATTTAAACATGCTCGACACGCGCATCTTTGGCCGCGAAAAGCTCGATGCGGCAGCCAGTCAGGAGCCAGAACGCCAGCTATTGGGGCTTGAGCAAGAAAACTGGCTCTATCTGAATATGTCTGAGAGCAAACGCCGCGGTGCCACATGGCAGATATTGGGTCAGCAAGTGATTTTGTCTCCTTTTAAAGGCGCTTTTGCCAGCAGCTCAGGCGACATCTGGAACGGCTATGCCAGTGCGCGCGATCGCCTATTAGACTATATTGACAATAACGACATCAAAAACACCGTCGTGTTGACGGGGGACTATCACGCCTCTTTTGCCTTTGATGTCGCCAAAAACCCTTTTGATAGCGACAGCTATAATCCAGCAACTGGTGCAGGTGCGCTGGCGGTTGAGTTTGTTTGCCCCGCCCTCACCTCACTTGCCTTTACTGAGCCAAATACAGGCCCCGACGTCAACCCGCACCAAAAGTTTAACAACCAAATCGACCACGGCTATATGCTACTAGACATCACCGAGCAGGCGTTTCAATGTGAATGGCACTATACCGATACGCTCACCGTCCGTGATAGTAGCACCCAGTTTGCCAAAGGATTGGTCACACAATCACGCGCCCATCATTTAGTTGATGCAGCCCAATCTCGCCCTATCAGCAATGTGGCTGCCCTAGCCGCGGCGGACAAGGCCGTATCCGTCAAAAAGACGACAACAAACCCTGCAGCGATGAGCGAGGCATAAATCTTTAGCGCCCACTGAACTATTGAACGACAGTGAGTTCAGTATTTCAGTATAAAAACGAAACAGCGAGACTGGGATGAGTTTTATGCAACATCGAGCGGTGTAGACACAGCACGCCAAAGAAATTTATACCAGTGCCGCCTTGATATAAACAGAAAAAGGGTGCGTTAGCTGGCGCACCCTTTTGCTGTTTGTGGTTTTTCAGCATATCTAACAATTCTATACTTATAGCGACTTTCAACTCATCTGCTGCATTCGCTTTATCTGCTGCATTCGCTGTTCACTGATGACTACTTATCAGTCGCCGCAGAGCTGCTAGGCAAAGCCGCCGTCGTTGGCAATATTTTACTGCGGCGAAAATACTTGGATGAGCTATCGATGATTTTATCGACTTCTTTGATCAAATCATGAATCACATCATCATAAACACCGTGATGTAACTCGGTCTCAAATGCGGTAAAGGGATGCTTGCGCGCCGCTGAGCTGACCTCTGTCACGCCCTGCTTACTATAAAAAATATCGACGCGGCCATCACTGTTTAGCACGCAATTTAACTGACCGCCTTCGAGCATCATCTCGACGCGCTCGGGCATAAAAATATAATCATCCACATCAATAAGCTTTTTTTCTACTTCTCGCTTAAAAAACGACTTGATATCAAACATACATCCATCCTTTATTCTTAATAGCTTTTACTGGTGCGTGTCCTTATTTAAAAATGTTGATATTGCCAATACTATTGGCATCAACTTTATAGGAATTCAACCATACAATCGCACGCCTGCCCCTGCCGTTATACTTATCTTTATGACGAGCGCTCAATACTGGTTTTGATTCATCGGGTGGCTAGAGCGTGCTTGATTTCTTTATCCTATAAGAGACACGGCTGTTTTTTAAGGCGGGATATGTAAAACTGCGTTTGATGTTGGTAAAAGTGAATGGCTTGTTTAGAGGCTTATCACACCCAGCCTTTTTTGCGAAACGACTTTAGCACTTTGATAAATACTGCCATCTCATCAGGCGTGCCCAGCGTTACGCGGTTGAACCCCGTGACAGGTGGAAAATCGCGACCGACCTTGATGCCACTGTCTCGCATTCTAGCGATGTAGGTTTTTAAATCACCTTTGATTTCATGAAAAATAAAATTGGTCTGGGATGGTAAGTAGCGAAGTTCAAGCTCGTCTAACACGGTTTCAACCATCTGGCGCGACTGATTGGTCGTGCGCAAACTTAACTCTAAAAACTCTGCATCATTTAATGTCGCAATGGCGGCGACCGCACCTGATAAGTTGGTGTTATCCATAGACATAAATGCTTCGACAGCTTCAATAGCTTGCGGGTTAGAAATCGCATAGCCCACTCGCATACCAGCCAAGGCACATAACTTTGAGAAAGTATGAATCACAATAAGGTTGTCTGATAACCCTTGTTTTACCCACTCAACCCCACTCTCAAAGCTTGGGTCATTCACGTATTCTAAGTAGGCTTGATCTAATAAAAAATAGTGGTTGTCTGGTGCGTTACCTATCCATGTTTTAAGCTGGTTCGTTGATGTAATGGTTCCGGTTGGATTATTAGGATTACAAACATATAACAAGCTAATACCGTTAAACTCGTCGGCCGCTTTTTGTAGTCTTTGAAGATCTAAATCATAGTTTTCGGCAGTTAATGGTATCTTGACTACGGATGCCCCAATGAAGTTTGCATACATTTCTGCACAATCAAACGTTGGTACAGGGATTACCATCTGAAACTCTCGGCCCTCCATAAATGCTTTATGTTGCAGCATCTGAATGGTAGCTCGCATATTTTCAGTCGAGCCATTGCCCAATGAGATTTGGTTTTCTGCCACGCCGTGAATACTGGCAACTTTGCTGATGAGTGCAGCACGTACATTATCTGGATAACGAAAGCCTTCACTTAAAGACTCTGTAACGGCTTTTTTGGCAGAATCCGACATGCCTAGCGAGTTTTCGTTCGCATTTAACTCTATCATTTTATTATTTTTCATGATGAACGATACGCCTAACTGTCAGTGGAAAATAAGATCACATTTAATCCTTTCTCATATTAAGTGGCATTTATTATGATTACAAGTTTTCCAAAACCAAAATATAAGTTATTAATTATATTCGGCAAAATCCCTATTTTTTCAAACATTTAGCAGATTATAAAAAAGGTGAGCTACAAATATGCAGCTCACCTTTTAACAGTTAAATACAAAGAGAGGTTAATGACAATACAAGTAATTTATTAGATCAAATGCGCCTTGAGCTCTAGTACTTTATCGCGCGTCTTAGCAGCATCTTCAAACTTGAGATCACGCGAGAACTGCTTCATTAGCTTCTCAAGACGGTTAATCTCTTTAGCCAGCAGATCAGGGCTTCTGAGTATACTAATATCGACATCCGGCAGATTGCTCTTAACTGGAATCGCTTGATTGTCGTTGGCATCCAGCTCTTCACCCGTATCAATTTTATCAGTGACACTACGGCGCGCACCTCTTGGCGTGATGTTATGCTCCACATTAAAGGCAATTTGCTTTTCGCGGCGGCGCTCGGTCTCCTCTATCGCCTTCTCCATACTTGGCGTCATACTATCGGCGTAAAGAATCGCTTTACCGTTTAGGTGGCGCGCGGCGCGGCCGATGGTCTGAATTAAAGACCTCTCAGAACGCAAAAAGCCTTCTTTATCGGCATCAAATATCGCCACCAATGACACCTCAGGCATATCCAGTCCTTCACGCAAGAGGTTAATACCGACCAGCACATCGTGCACACCCGTACGCAGCTCATGAATGATTTGCATACGCTCAACGGTATCGATGTCGGAGTGCAAATAGGCCACCTTGATATCGTATTCTTTGAGATAGCTGGTGAGATCCTCCGCCATGCGTTTGGTCAAAGTGGTAATCAATACGCGCTCATCCAGCTCGCGGCGTTTGGTAATCTCTGAGAGCACATCATCGACCTGGGTCAATACGGGGCGTATCTCAATCTCAGGATCAATCAAGCCTGTTGGTCGCACCACTTGTTCGACGACTTGCTCGCTGTGCTCAAGCTCGTATTGCGCAGGGGTCGCACTAACATAAATGGTCTTGGGCTTGATGCGCTCCCACTCTTCAAACTTCATCGGCCGGTTATTCATCGCGCTTGGCAGACGAAAGCCGTAATTCACCAAGTTCTCTTTACGTGACCTATCGCCTTTATACATCGCGCCGACCTGCGAGACCGTCACATGCGACTCGTCGATAAACAGCAGCGCATCTTCTGGAATATAATCAAACAACGTTGGCGGCGCCTCACCCCAAGGACGACCAGAGAGATGCTGCGAGTAGTTCTCAATACCATTACAGTAGCCGAGCTGCTGAATCATCTCTAGATCATACTGCGTGCGCTCTTTGAGGCGCTGCGCTTCAATCAGTTTATTATTATCACGAAAGTACTCAAGACGCGGCTCAAGCTCAGCACGAATAGTCTCGATGGCGGCCTCAAGGCGATTACGCGGTGTCACATAATGCGACTTGGGATAAATGGTAATCCGTGGCACACTACGCACGGTTTTGCCTGTCAAAGGATCGAACCAAGTGATCTTTTCGACTTCGTCATCAAACAGGTGAATACGAATCGCCAACTGCTCAGACTCTGCAGGGTAGATATCCAAAAGCTCCCCGCGCAAGCGATACGTACCACGGCCGAAGTCCAGCTCGTTGCGGGTATACTGCATCTCAACCAGACGTTTGATGGTCGCGGTACGATCGATCTTGTCACCGACGACGACGTGCAGTAGCATTTTCAGATAACTCTCCGGATCGCCCAGACCGTAAATACAAGAGACGGATGCAACGATAATAGCATCCCGGCGCTCAAGCAGGGCCCGCGTTGCCGACAGACGCATCTGATCAATATGATCATTAATAGCGCTGTCTTTTTCGATAAAGGTGTCGCTAGCTGCGACATAAGCTTCGGGCTGATAATAGTCATAATAGCTGACAAAATACTCAACAGCGTTATTCGGAAAAAAGGCTTTAAACTCGCCATATAACTGCGCCGCCAAAGTTTTATTATGCGCCATGATAATCGTTGGGCGCTGGCACTCGCTAATCACCTTAGCCATCGTATAGGTTTTACCCGAACCCGTCACGCCAAGCAGCAGCTGCTCGTCCATTCCTTTATTGACACCATTGACCAATTTCTCAATCGCTTGCGGTTGATCGCCTGCAGGCTCAAAGTCTGTGACCATCTCAAAGGCGCGGCTCGATATTTGCGTCCCTGACGCATTGACACCACTGATCTCAGCTTCGCCTTGTAGCTGAGTGGCTAATTGATTTAACTGGCGCGACGAGCGCGGTTCGGGCATACGCATATTAGCTTTCTTCTTTTTTAAGTTTACAATTATGTGGGGGCTTTATGCCTGTTTTTAAAGGTTATTTGCTGGCCTTGATGCTAGTAATTTGGTGTTAATTACAGACCATAATCACTGACTATCAAAGCTGATATTCAGCTATCAATTATGAGTGAGTATTGATAAGAAGCTCATTAAGATACTTTGTTAAATCAAAGGCTGCTGCCCCGCTTAGGTAATCAAAGATTATAATTAAGCTTGTTTTAGCTATTATATTTACAAAGATTTTCATGCTTAACAAAGCCATTACATGACCACCTAATAAAGCCTAACGCTCATGGGTTCCATACCTCTAATAAGCTGTTATTATTGATATCGAAAGTTGATAAGAAAACGCTGACTAAGAGCTTTAAACTAAGCGTCTAAAAATTTAGTCGGTCATTAGATAACAATTAAATATAATCAAAAATGGAGTAATCTATGAGAGAACGTTATGCAAGTGGTATAAATGATGATACTGCTAAGAAAATGGTTGAGCTGTTAAACTCTAATCTAGCCAACTTGATTGATTTGAGTATGGATAGCAAGCAGTGCCATTGGAACTTACAAGGTACTGGATTCATCGGCGTGCATCAGTTATTGGATGAAACTTATGATCGTCTGACAGAAGCTTTTGATACTGTCGCTGAACGTATTGTCATCTTGGGCGGCAAAGCAAATGGCATCTCTAAGCGTGTCGTTGAAGATTCTATTTTAGAAACTTACCCAACTGATATTACTGAGGTTGAGCAGCATGTTCGTGAGCTGACCAACCGTTATAAAATTATTGCAGCTTCACTACGTGAAGGTATCGATACAGCTGGTGATGCAGGCGATGAAGATACTGCGGACTTATTAACCGAAATCAGCCGTACTATCGATAAAGATGCTTGGTTCATCGGTGCTAATGCACCTAAGAAGTAATATTTTTATCACTCTTATTTGTTGAGTCATAAAATACAAAAAAAATCGCCTAGATGGCGATTTTTTTTGGTTTGATACTAGGGTTATTTAGCTTTGCACTGGATCTGGAGAGCTTTTATGTGGCGCGATGGTTTTGGCATTAGGCGCAGATAGCGTCAGGATGGCCTCTTGAAATATCTTATTGGCACGAAACTGGCTCTCGATGCTCTCAAAGATCTGCGCTATACTCTCTTCTCTTTGATTACCTCTGACATCTACAGCCGCTACCATAAATATCTTTTTTGGTCCCACCCATTCTAAATGTAAGTAAGAGACGCTATCGACTCCTTCATGTCTCAAAAGCTCGCTTAATACATAATCATGCATACTATCTGAAACTTTATATCCCACCAAAAAGTCGCGATTACGACTGATCAAAAATATCGCCACTGCCCCTAATAATATACCGACAATAATGGAACCTAACGCATCCCAAAAAGCCTGCCCAGTATAGACGTGCATGCCCATTGCCGCTGCCGCGATAACTAGACCAGTAACCGCCGCTAAGTCCTCAAAAAACACCCCGCGCAAAGTGGGGTTAGAAGTCTCAACCACATAACCAATAGCGCTAACCTCGATAGCCTGACCTTGCTTTTTACTTTGCAAATAAGCTTGCACTAACGAGAAGCCCTCAAGTACAAAAAGGCGATCGTATAATTGGTCTCAGCTTCTGGCGCATTCCATTCGGTAATACCTGTATAAATAGAGACAATGGAGCCTGCTATAAACACGCCAAAAGCCGCTATCATCGACCACACATAAGCTTCTTTACCATAGCCTAACGGATGACTTTTATCCGCAGGTTTGACGGCTTTTTTCTCAGCGACTAATAAAAAAACACCATTGCCCGTATCCGCCCATGAGTGCGCCGCCTCCGCTACCATAGACGCCGAGCCGGTGATAAAAGCGGCAACGGACTTAGCGATAGCGATCAAAAAGTTAGCGCCAATAGCAATCAAAACCGTAATCACCGAGCTGGACTTTTTATCTTTATTATCAGGATCTGGTTCAGGCTTTTGCGCGTTTGGTTTATGACGCGTCAGTTCTGGACCACCTAAGTGTAATTGCGGGTTGGCGACGGAGGGTTTTAGACTCATAAAAAACTCTATAATATGGGTTAAAAGCTTAAAGGCTGAAAAAATTATTATCTATATTATAGAGACTAAAATAAATTAACCGTTATTCTTTTACAGTAGCTCATCCGTTAACTGTTGGTAACTTTTGACAATGTTACTTAGATTCTGGGTTGGTCTGCGTATTTTCAGCTGTGCGGGTCAACTCTCCGACCTCTTTATTGATATCGCAACTAGGACGATGTGCGCTTTGCATACGCATCTCTTTTCGCTCTAATGCTGCATCAGCGCGGCATTGTTGGCTCTCGTTTTTGATCTCTAGCGGCGGCACAGGCGTAGGCTTGCCGTTATCGTCGATCGCGACCATGGTAAAGTAGCAGCTATTGGTATGGCGGATCGTCCGCGCGCGTACATCTTCAGCTTCGACTCTGATACCGACCTCCATTGAGGTGGTACCGACGTAATTAACACTAGCGGCAAAAGTGACGAGCTCGCCGACATAGATAGGCTCACGGAACATCACCTGATCGACCGATAGCGTGACAACGTAGCTACCACTGTAGCGACTGGCACAGGCATAAGCGACCTGATCGAGCATTTTGAGCAAGTCACCACCGTGGACATTACCGATGAAGTTGGCCATGTCTGGGGTCATCAGTATCGACATATAAAGTTCGTGGTTTAAAGGGGCTTTTTTGGCGGTGGAGCTGGTGTTGAACTGAGCCATAGTGATCCTTAGTTACTGTGCGGAAGTCATTGTGAAAGTGTCATTGTGGTTTGTCGTGCAAAGTTTATTTGTCATTTATACAGTAGGCGATTATTTAGTGCAAATCGATAAAACCAAAAAAAACGGCTTAACCTAAGTTAAACCGCCGTTATTAATTGCTCAAAAAATTAAGCTGTAGCCGCTTTATTTAGCCAGCGAAAACGATATGCTAACCAAGCTGTGCCCGCACTGACTGAACCAGTTAAAAAACCGCCCCAAGTAAAATCTACCAAAGCAGTATCTAACGTGTAGCCTTTAAATAGGGCCAAATTGGTAAAGTCATAAGTACCGTATGCCATTAAGCCAAGTAAGCCACCCAATAAGAAAATATGCCCGATAGAAGCTTCTGCTTTTATTTGCGGATAAAGAACAATAATGCATAAAGCTAGGATATAGAACATATAAAAAACAACAGCCGCCGCCATCATATTCGGCTCATTCGCTAAAAGATGACCGATACGCTCCTCATAAAACAGCCCTTTCATCGTTGACAGCCAGACAAAATCCACGCCCAAAAACATAGCAACAGCAACGAGATAAACAAACGTATAGCCCATAATAATAATATCCTTTTATCATACTACACATAGATTTTCACTGCCGCTATGTCTAGCCTATTTTATTTACGTAATCTATTAGACTTACTACCATGCTCTAACTGTACTTCAATATAACGTCTTTAGGTTTAGTAATCGTTATGGCTTTAGGTAACTTAATTGTAAAGTGTCTTTCATTTATACATCCCTTACCATGATCACTAGTTTAATTTTAGACCTCTTATCCTTAAGCAAATGCAGCCGCAGTGCTAGAAGCGCTACGCTGATTAATAGTACTGCCCATGGGCTTGTTTATCACATCAGTTACAGGCGAATCAGAGAAATGCAAAATATCAATATTGTCAGGCTTAACCGCAGTTAGTTGGACGACGCCAATAGTGCGCTCCAAAAAGCCGCCTTCGCAGTAACAAAAATAAAACTCCCATAGACGGATAAAAGCTTCGTCATAGCCAAGTGCTTTGATCTCCTCACGCTGCGACATAAAGGCAATACGCCAATCGCGCAAAGTATGCGCGTAGTCAAAGCCATAGTCATGCAGTTGCTTGATAACCATATCCGTCTGCTGAGTGAACTGGTTATTAAGCTCTTGATTAGAGAGCAAACAGCCGCCTGGGAAGATATGAGTCTGAATAAAATCCACTGAATCAACATAGTCTTGATAGTTTTGATCGTTAAAGGTGATGGCTTGTAATACCATAAGCCCCGTAGGCTTAAGCAAATCATTGCACTTAGCAAAAAAGGTGGGCAAATACTCATAACCGACTGCCTCTATCATCTCAATGCTGACTAGCTTGTCATACTGTCCTGTCAGATTGCGATAATCCTCTTTGAGTAAAGTTATCTTGTCAGACAGCCCTGCCGCGTCAATGCGCGCCTGTGCTTCATCGAACTGCGCATCGGATATGGTTGTGGTCGTTACATGACAGCCGTAATGACTCGCAGCATAAATGGCAAAACCGCCCCAACCTGTGCCAATCTCTATTACCTGATCATCGGCAGTGAGCTGCAGACGCTGACAGATAAGCGCAAGCTTATGCTGCTGAGCCTCGCTAAGGGTGGCCTCTGGGTTTTTGTAGACGGCCGAGGAGTACATCATGGTCTCATCTAAAAAACGCTGATACATATCATTGCCCAAATCATAGTGAGCTAAGATATTAGATTTAGAGCCTGACTGGTCGTTACTACGCAGCTGATGATTGGCCCTCTCAAAGGCTTTGCTTATACCGGCAAAGCGGTTCTCAAGCTTATTGAGCACTGCTAGATTACGCGCCGCCAAGCGTATTAAGCCTGTCAAATCATCGGTATCCCACTCGCCATTAATGTAGCTATCGGCAAGCGCTATAGAGCCGCCAAAAAGCAGCTGACGATAGACACTGATATCATGAATCGTGAGGGTGACGTGTAGAAAATGACGACCAATAGCAGAGCTACTTTTGCTATTGATAGCCTGACTACCAAAGCTATATGCTTGCGTCTGCTGAGCATAATCCTCTATTACTGTGATACCGCCAAACTGTACTCGTTTTAACGCTTGAAATATCGCCTTTCTAGCTAAAGCATTAACGCCGTTACTCACAGGTCGCAAAAGAGCGCTATCATTTAAAGTCTGATTAAAACGGGCGTTGATTTTTTCTAATCTACTGCTTGGCTGACGATCGGTTGGTCGGGGTGACATCGCGGTGGTATCCTCTTGTCCATTTGAGATAGTCGCTTACTGATAAACACTTGTTACTTTTTTACTCTTTAATACTGTCGTTCAACGGATTTTGGTAGTAAGAACACATTGACTAAACCTTAAAAATCACTCGGTTTTAGCTAGCTTTATGATTACTTGATTTTGTCATTACTTGATAGTGGTTTACTCATGGCTTACTTTCTGCTTGCTATCTGCTAGCTTCTCACCGTAGTTGATATAAGGCACTTTTTTGAGCGCATAGAGTTTAAAAGCATGCCAATAGATACGGCTAAGCGAGGTAAAATTCATCAATGGGTTTTGTTTTAAGCTTTGGCGGATGCTCTCTTGGGTCATCGGCTCTCCACTCATTTTTATGCCCGTTTTGAGTACTTCACCGCGCTTGTCACTGATATTGATTGCTATCCTAATATCAAAGACATCGTTTTGGTTAGTCTTATCATCAGCTTTACTGTTTTTGGACTGTTGGGGTTTGACGCTGACCAGCCAGCGATAGAGCTGATCGATAGGATTAAAAGGCGAGACATGAAAATCTTTATCATGACAAAGCTCCGTCTCCTCGCCTTTTAATAAAAAACTATAATAGTGACGCTTATCCCACGGTGTATTAGACACTTCTGCTAGTAAATGGGTAGGCGTTTGCTCACTATCAAAACCGATATAAAAGTTCACTGGGCTAAAATAAACACCAACATTACGGCACACTATCAAGCCAATAATCTCGCCTGTCGGCGTACTGCCCGTTTTGTCTTTGAAGACAGCATTTAAACGCTGCAACAATCCCTCTATACTTTTAACATTATCATCAGCACTAGTAATATCAGCTATTTCTTGATTCGCCTGATCTAATGGCAAACCTTGCAAGTAGTCATCGGCATAAAACTGCTGTAACGCTTTATGTTTCGCTGAAAATATCGGCAAGCCTTTGCTAATTGCTGCACCAAAGGGAAGTTTATTGAACAGTTTTGCGCTATGAGTGTGGTTATTTTGAAGCTGCATGCTTGCGACTTCTGGTAATCCATCACCTGCTGCCAAAGCGCTAATATTGACGCCCCAATAACGGTACGGATAAGTAAATTTATGCACGCTCGGTAATAGGCGACTGTGCCACGTTGTGCCATGAAACAGCTGATGGGTAAATTGACTATTAGACGAGTGGTCTCTTTTAGGCATTAAGCGCTCTTTTATTTATGTTTACTGCTGTGAAGGACTCTAGCCAACAGACCGTGCTTTTTTGTTTTAGCAGCGGTTAGAATTTTAGGCTTAGCTGCTATCGATGCGATATAAGCAAGCAATTCTTGATTGGTCTCCGCACTAAGTAGTTGGCGATTGTCTAATTTGTGCATAGATTTATCCGCTCTGACTGGTATGTCTTTATAGACAAAGGGCGTATGCGCCGACTCACCATCTGGCAAATGACTGGCGTCAACCTCGTCTTTGATGTCAATCTGACTACCTAAAGACTGACAAACTCGTAAGCCACTGCGCACGCCATCTTCATGAAAACCGTTGAACCAATAAGCGCCGCAAAAGTGCGTGTGCAAACCACTACTAGAGATGGTTGACCACTGCTTTTGCGCCTCTATCATCGGCTTGTCAAACACCGGATGGCTATAATCAATCGACTTGATAATTTGTGCAGGGTCAATCTTGTGATTAAGCGTGACCAGATAATTGTGCTGCTTCGTCAGCCTTTGTAAGATATTCATATGATACGTCAGTACTGGCTTCGCAGAAGTTTGCTCGGCTGTGTTATCCGTCTTGCCATCGGCATCAAGCAAGTAGTTCCAACTCGCCCAAGCCAATGGCTTATTAGGCAGGACGCTAGTATCGGTATGCAACACAGCTGTGTTAGAAGTAAAGCGAAAATGACTTAAGACCTCAGTCTCATCGCTAGTCGCATCTTGCAAAATCTTTAAAGCAGTATCGGCGTGACACGCAAAAATCACCTCATCAAAGTCTAAACTTTCTATACTCTTGCCATTACTCATCTTCAAAGTCACTTTAGCGTCAGTACTGTCAGCTTTGTTGTGCTTATTACGAGTGACCGACTGTACAGGAGAGTTGACTCGCACTTGCCCGCCTTTTTTAACAAAACGCGTCACCAACTTATTAACATATTGCTTAGAGCCACCTTTAATCGTGAACCACTGCGGGCGATTGACCACGTCTAGCAGACCATGATTATCAAAGAACTGCGCAAAGAAGACTAACGGGAAATCTTGTACGTCTTCTAAGCTCGTTGACCAAATAGCTGACACCATAGGCAGCAGGTAGTTATCAGTAAATAATTTTCCGTAACGTTTACTGGCTAAATACTCGCTCAAGGTTTGCTGAGTGTAGCGAGTGACCGCTTCGCCATTGCTGCGAGCCGCTTCGAAATCCTGACGCAGCTGCTTCATCTGCTTGTTAAATTGCAATATATCTTGCACAAAGCGCCAAAACTTCGGGCTGATGATATTTTTACGCTGCGATAGCAAGGTATTGATGGTATGACCGTTATACTCAAAGTTGCGGGCAACGTTTTTGACCGAAAAGCTCATATCTGTCGCTTGAAACGGCACTTGCAGCTCATGCAACAGACGAAAAAAATTCGGATAAGTGCGCTCATTAAAGACAATAAAACCGGTATCAATCGCACTTTTTTCTGCCTGACTTTTTTTACTAAACCTAATTTTACTAAACCTAGACTTTGACTTTCTGCCGTCTTGTAATGCCACATCGATAGTATTGACGTGACCACCGATATAATCATTAGCTTCAAAGACGGTAACGTCGTGCTCTTCTACTAAATAGTGCGCGCACGTGAGTCCTGAGACGCCTGAACCGATAATGGCAATATGTTTTTTAGTTTTACCATTCTTTTGGCGATTATCATCGCTAGTACTACTCTGTGCGGCGATTACAGCGTTACGGCGAAACAACGGCATGTCTATTATCCTTTAGACTTTTTTAATATATTTGACTGTCTTGATGTACGTAGCTCTCTAGCGACTCACTTATGACTTTTTGTACAGCTGCTTACTGACTTGCTGCCACGCCATATCAGGCAGAGTGCCTAAAGTTTTTAGTGGCAAAGTTAGTTTTCTTGGAAACTCAATGACTTCGTGCTCAGCTTCGATACCATCACGAATGGCTTGACTGGCTTGCTGAGGAGTCTGCAAAAACGGCATCGGAAAATCGTTTTGCTCAGTCATCGGCGTATCGACAAACCCTGGCACAACTAAGCTGACCGCGACATCAAATGGTGCAAGACTGATTTGCAACGTTTTCATAAGATAATGAATCGCCGCCTTAGAGCTGCCATAAGCTTCTGCGCGAGCAAAGGGCACATAAGCAGAGGCCGAGCCTAAACCGACTAGGCGACCTTTTGAGGCGATAAGTTTAGGTAGCACGCCTTCGATAGCGTGCGAGAGTGTGCCCATATTGATTGACATCACTTTCATAAAGCTTTCGCTATCAAAGTTCGGCATATCTAAGTACTCGCAAGCCCCCGCGCAGCAAATTGCTAGATCAATAGTATCTAGCTTTTCAAAAGCCGCGATGACCGCTTCTCTATCCATCAAGTCTAAATCTATGGGTGTCGCGCCTAAACTTTTAAGTTCCGCTAAAGCCTCATCATCGCGCCCTACCGCATAGACGTGCTGATCCTTTGCTAAATAGTCTTTTGCAAGTTGCATACCTATACCTGAGGTCGCACCTGTGATTACGATATGCAGTCTTTCAGTCGTTGTTGCCATTACACTAGTCCCTTTTTAATGATGATTGCATTCTCACTATTAATCCATAGTTGTTTTAGCAAAACTTAAGTTTATAATAGCTAAATAATACAAATAAGAGTTATCGTTATTGTTGTAACTTCGCAAACGTAAAATAAAATTTAGATATGATTATTCAGAGTCTGACTTTGCCAAAAACCATAAATTTTCTGTTACTAGTGTGGTAGGACAGCCTACCGTCTACATGCTACAATAAAACCGCTACTCGCGCTTATTGAGGCGCGTGGGCACAGCGATAATTCTACTTTTATAGTGACACTTCTAATAACGACCATTTAATAACGGCGTTTCTATCCTATCTCTATTTTCTATTCAGACTTATTAAGGATTTTTTATGAGCGAGTTGCAACTGTCTGACCGCGTCAATAGCATCAAACCATCACCAACGCTAGCGATTACCAATAAAGCCAAAGAGCTAAAAGCGGCTGGTAAAGACATCATCGGCCTAGGTGCTGGCGAACCAGATTTTGATACCCCAGAGCACATCAAAAAGGCAGCCATTGATGCAATCAATAACGGTTTTACCAAGTACACCGCTGTCGATGGTACACCAGAGCTCAAAAAAGCCATCATTGATAAGTTCAAACGTGATAATGACATCAGCTATGAGCCAAATGAGATCCTAGTATCGGTCGGTGGTAAGCAGTCTTTCTTTAACCTTGCCCAAGCCTTTATTAATCCAGGCGACGAAGTCATCATCCCAGCGCCTTACTGGGTCAGCTATCCTGATATGGTCATCATCGCAGGCGGTAAGCCTGTCATCGTCGAATGCCCTGCTGAGCAAGATTTCAAGATCACCGCCGAGCAGTTAGAAGCCGCCATCACAGACAAAACCAAACTGCTGGTGCTAAACAGCCCATCGAACCCAACAGGTATGATCTATACGTTGGATGAGCTAAAAGCCATTGCAGAAGTATTGAAAAAACACCCACACGTCTATGTGGCCTCAGATGATATGTATGAGCACATTCGCTGGACGGGTGATAAATTCTACAATATCTTAAACGCCGTACCTGAGCTAAAAGAGCGCGCCATCATCCTAAACGGCGTATCAAAAGCCTATGCCATGACAGGCTGGCGCATCGGCTACGCTGGTGGCCCTGCCAAACTCATCGGCGCGATGAAAAAAGTACAGTCGCAGTCTACTTCTTGCCCAACCTCTATCAGCCAAGTGGCTGCCGAAGCCGCCATCAGTGGTGACCAAAGCGTACTGGCACCGATGGTAGAAGCCTTTGAGAAGCGTTGTGATTTGGTCGTTGATGGTCTAAATGCCATTAAAGGCATCACGTGCCTGCGTCCTGATGGCGCATTTTACGTCTATCCTCAAATCAAGCCATTAATCAAAGCCGCTGGCCTGTCTTCATGTACAGAGTTTTCAGAATGGCTACTGGATAAAGTTGGCGTAGCGGTCGTCCCTGGTGATGCCTTTGGTCTTGGCGGCTATATGCGCATCTCTTATGCCACTGACGAAGCGACGCTAAAAGATGCGCTATCACGTATCGAAAAAGCCGTGGCTGACTTGGACGTTGCTGAATAAGCAACTCACTAAGCAAAAAGGCTTTTAAGCTGAATAGCTTGATTGT
>NZ_JAPEHS010000058.1:0-16541 GCF_028823565.1 Psychrobacter sp. A3 | reverse complement strand
TTCATCGCCACTAGCGCAGCGACAGTCAAGGCATGAAGGCCGACGACGACCACGGCAGCGGCGAGCGTCAGTTTGGGAGATGGCGCGTCTAAAATCGTTGAACTCATAACACTCTAATATTCAGTGACCGAGGTAGAATGATGTAGATGATAGTGCAAACGATAATTATTATCAATAATAAATTGTGTTAATTTTATTAGGCCAAGCCTAAATCAGTCGCACCCGATAAAATAACGTGCTTGTTTTGTTTGTAATTGGCAATACGTTAATAAAAACCATTATCATTTATATTGATAATAAGTCTCAATTAATTTATCATGACCGATTATCTATCCGATAAGACCGCTTGAGTACACTTAACTTACAATATCAACATCAACGAGCGCTTGGATAGTGAATGTACGAATGATAATAATACCGCTGAGCATCGTCTTGCCTATCACCCTATGCGATACATCCTGCAAGACCAGCTCTTTTTTTATATGAGCCGTGTGATGACTGTGATGGTTTTCAGACCGTCGTTGATGTTTTACAAGCTGATTACTTTGTCTCTACACCGCTCACCCAGCTGATTTACCGAGTTATTTATGTCTACTACTGTATTATCCAACCGCCTCTGTAGCACTTTTTTTAAACGTCCCTTATGGACGGCGATGGCCACCGCCCTTGCCGCGACGATCAGCGTGGCAGGCTGCAGCTCTCCTGAGTCCAACGACTCAGAGCCTGCGGACGCTCAGACCGAAAACCCAACCGCTGACCATGCCGAAAACGTCGCCAATAACGATGCTGTCTCGACGCATACCGTTACTGTCGATACCGCCAGAGGGGATATCGATCTGGCAATGAATCCATCGCCATTGGTCGTCTATGACATGACCTTGCTACAGGATTTGGCGGCGCTGGATGTGGCTGTCGATGGGGCGCCAAGTGACCTGCCTTTAGACAACTTGCATTCAGAGACGCAGCCTGATCCTGAAGAGGTGGGTACTCTATTTGAGCCTGATCTTGAGGCCCTAAACGCCATGCAGCCACAAGCGATTTTAGTCGGTTCGCGTATGGCGGAAAAATACGATGAGCTCGCAAACATCGCGCCAACCTTAGATATGACTATCGATACGGCTAATATCTATGAGTCCAGCAAACAGCGCCTGCATGATTTAGGTGCACTATTTGGTAAAAGCGCGGAAGCGGCCAAATTACAAAACGATATCGACAGCCTAATCACAGAGGCCAAAGCTGTCACCAAAGACAGTGGCACCGGTCTGGTGGTGATGGTCAATGGCAATAAAATGTCTGTCTATGGCGCTGACTCACGCTATGGCTTTATTCATAATGTCGTCAATGTGCCGATCGCTGACGATCAAATCAAAGACGGTCGTCATGGTCAGCCGATCTCTTTTGAATATCTACAAAAGACCAACCCTGATTGGCTATTCGTCGTCGATCGTAGCGCCGCTATCGGTGAAGACAGCGTGGGTGCCAAAGCAGTCTTAGACAATCCGCTGGTCGCCCAAACCACCGCGTGGCAAAAAGACCAAGTGGTTTATCTAAGCCCAGATTCTTATCTCGCCTTTGGTGGTTATTATCAGTGGATACAAGATCTGACCACGATAAAAAATGCGTTTGCAAGCGCAAAATAAACGCGGCAACCATACCAGCTATTTTTTGACCTATTATTTAATGAGCCAGTAGCCGTTATGTCGTTATTTTCATCGCGTGCCCAGGCCCGCGCCAATAGTCTTGAGGCCAGTCCCGCTTTGTCCACATCATCACCTTGGCAAAGCGGCAGCAAGCCTCTGAGCCTCACGCGTCGGCATGCGGCCCTACCGCCATGGCTTATCAACACAGCCAGCCTCATCATGATGGGGCTTTTGGTGTTATTAAGTTTGTCCATTGGGGTGGCGGATTTTTCATGGTCTGGTATTTTTCATAGCCTCATCAACCATAGCGCCAACTCAGACAGCTCGCTGATGCTGGTCAGCCGCATACCGCGTACCATTGCCATTATTTTGACCGGTGTCGCCATGGCGGTGGCAGGGATGATCATGCAAGTGGTGCTAAAAAACCGCTTTGTTGAGCCATCAATGGTAGGTGCAACCCAAAGCGCAGCACTGGGATTGCTGGTCGTTAGCCTGCTGTTCCCTGCCAGTGCGCTACTGGTCAAGATGAGTGTCGCCACTGTCTCAGCTGTGTTTGGCATGATGTTATTTATGCTCCTTATCCGCCGCATTCCGCCGACAGATTATTTGATGATTCCGCTCATCGGTATCGTCTTTGGCGGGATCATTGAAGCGGTGACGACCTTTATTGCCTATCAGACCGAGACGTTACAGATGCTCAGTGTTTGGCAATTTGGTGACTTCTCTGGCGTTTTGGCAGGGCGTTATGAGCTGCTATGGCTAACGGGCGCGCTGTGCGTGCTGGCTTATATCATCGCTGATAAGCTAACCATCGTTGGGCTAGGCGATAATATCGCGCTAAACTTAGGCATTAGTAAGCGGCAGGTCACTTGGCTTGGCGTCGGTATGGTGGCGATGATGAGCGCGGTTGTGGTGGTCACAGTCGGGATGATTCCTTTTATTGGCTTGGTAGTACCAAATATCGTCAGCCGACTGATGGGCGATAAGCTGCGCCGTAGCTTGCCAGCTGTCGCGCTACTGGGCGCATCGGCAGTATTGCTCTGCGATATCATCGGGCGCTCTATCCGCTACCCCTTTGAAGTGCCGGTCGCCACGGTGTTTGGTGTGGTCGGCACGGTGCTGTTTTTATGGTTGTTATTGCGCGCGCCTGCTGAGCGATAAGGCGTTTTGTAATAAGGCACCTCATAACAATGTAGCGCATAATAACGCATCTGGCCATCAAGCAGCTGACTCACCACCATCGACCCTTGTTACTATTACAGGTAGCATAGTAGGATTTGCGTATGTTTTCACCGTCTAAGCATGACTCTATAACTGGCCGCTCTACAAAGACTGACTCAGCGAAGCGTCGTTTGAAAAGCAATAATTTAAATAACGAGCACCACGCAGCCCCCTCTAGCCAGAATCGCTTGGCTCAGCTTTGGGCATGGGTCAGCAACCATCCAAAATCGATTGCCGCTGTTATTTTACTGGTCTCGATGACGCTGTTTTTGACGCTCAATGTCAATGGTCATTGGGATTTTGCCCTACCACTACGAGGTAAAAAACTGCTGGCGCTCATGGTGGTCGGCTATGCGATTGGCGTATCGACTCTGCTCTTTCAAACCTTAACACACAATCCTATTTTGACCCCTTCTCTACTGGGCTTTGACTCACTTTATGTTCTGCTGCAAAGCTTATTGGTGTTTTTTTTGGGGACGATGAGCTTTACCAGCATCAATCCTATTGCCAAATTCACCCTTGAGATTGTCCTGATGTTTGGCGCGTCGTTATTATTGTTTCGAGTGCTGTTTTCAAAAAGCAGTCAGGATTTGACGCGGCTGATACTGGTGGGCGTTATCTTTGGGGTGTTGTTTCGCAGCTTATCAGCACTGATTGCGCGGCTGATTAACCCCGATGATTTTGTCGTGGTACAGTCGGCCAGTTACGCGCAGTTTAATACCGTCAACCCACAGCTATTGGGAATTAGCTTCATTATTTGCACCATTAGCGCGCTGTGTATTTGGCGCTGGCGCTATCAATGCGATGTCTTGATGCTCGGTAAGGCGCAAGCAATTAATTTGGGCATTAATTATCAACGCCTCGCATTTGGGCTATTGACGGTCATTGCGGTATTGGTCGCCACCGCCACGGCACTGGTCGGGCCGGTGACTTTTTTTGGCTTGCTAGTCTGCGCTTTGACCAATCGCATCGCACGGCACATGTATCATAGCGAGCGCCTGATATTGGTCAGTTTGGTGGCGATGATTTGTTTAGTCCTCGGTCAGACGCTGTTTGAGCAAGTATTGGGTATGGCGGGAGTGTTATCCGTGGTGATTGAACTGGCGGGCGGCTTGGTGTTTTTACTACTGATATTTATGACCCAGCGGCGTTGATGACATGTCATATTAACCTATATAAAAAATAAGAATTATTATGATTAAACTCGATAATATCTCCCACCATATCGGCAAACAACAAATCCTGCATGACATCAGCTTGTCCTTACCAAGCGCCCAAGTGATTGCCCTAATCGGCCCCAATGGCGCGGGCAAATCCACCTTATTTTCGGTCATGGCAAGGCTACAACCGCTACAGTCTGGGAAGGTGATGTTTGGTGAGCATGATATTGTCAGCTGCCCTGCGCGCACTTTGGCTAAGACGGTGGCGATGCTTGGGCAAGACAACCAAGTGCAAGGTCGCCTGCGCGTGCATGAGCTGCTGATGTTTGGCCGCTACCCGTATCATCAAGGACAGCCAAGCGCACAGGACGAGCAAAAAGTACAAGAAGTGATCGCGCGTTTTGAGCTTGAGCCATTAGCCGAGCGTTTTTTATCGACGCTCTCTGGTGGTCAGCGGCAACGCGTGCTGATTGCGATGATTGTCTGCCAAGACACGCCGTATCTACTGCTCGATGAGCCACTAAACAATCTGGATATGTACCATGCAGGGCGTCTGATGCGTGAGCTGCGCGAGCTTAGCTGCAGTCAGCAAAAAACCGTGGTCATCGTCCTACATGATATCAACCAAGCCGCGCAGTTTGCCGATACTGTGGTCATGATGAAAACTGGCCAAGTGATGGCGGTTGGGCAGCCTGTCGATGTCATCACTAAAGATACCATGAAAGACTTATATAACGTCGATGTGACGGTACTTAACCATCAAGGTCGGCCAGTGATTGTCGATACATTGTTATAGTTATAGTTAAGCAGGACTGTGGCTACGTCACCTTATAACCCTAATGCAGCATCTTCGCGTTTGACGATTTTATGTTCATCTTCATTGCTGTCAAGTTTCCAGTAGCTAGAGATATAAAGATGACTCTTAGCCACTTCTTTTTGTTTGAAGTACTGACGCAGCGCTCGCATACTATTGAACTCGCACGCCGCCCATACTGCCACTTCACCAGCCGGCCAGCCTAGCGTCTTAATACGCTCAAGAATGGGGTAATGACTGCTGCTTGCTTCGGCGTTGATTACCCACTCAAGCGTTATATTCTTCGGCTTTTGTAGCGGCTGGATATCATCCTCACTCAGCACCTCGATGACGGCATAGCCCTCGGCATCCTCGGGCAGCTGTGCTAAGTTTACCGTGATGGCGGGCAGCGCGGTCATGTCTCCCGCCAATAAAAACCAATCCGCCTCGTGATTGATAAGCTTTTTGGGGCCTGGTCCCCCAATCAAAATAGTATCACCGATTTGTGTGGTTTTGGCCCAATGTGAGGCAGGACCTTCAGCGCCTTTGTGATTGAGACCATGCAAGACAAAATCGACATCGATTTCATCGTCACGTTGCTGGATAATGGTATAAGTGCGCATGATGGGCTTTTTTCCTGCCTCCCCTGCAAACATCAGTTTGATATAGGCGCTTTCTTGCTCGATTGGGAAGTCTTGCATGCCCGCTCCACCAAGTGTAATGCGGCGCATGTTTGGGGTGATATCGGCAATGCCTTTTACTTCTAATAATCTTGGATTAGGTTTGGTCATTTTTTATCCTTTTATTATCATTTTAACACTTTGACATGTTTGTGCTTTAATTATGCAATGACTGCGACTCAGACATACTTTATCTTTAGTAGCAATCATAAAAAAGCCAGCTCTCATACAAAGACAGCTGGCTTTTAGATATTACCAATAACAGTTAGATTAGAATTGATAGGTCAAAGAGGTTTTGATATTACGACCCATCTCAAAGTCAGTAGTCGTAGCATCAGCCGTATTTAAGCGTGAAGCGTGGTTAGCATAAGTTTCATCAAATAAGTTATAAACCCCAACGGTGGCTTTTAGACCATCAAACTGACGTGGTGAATAGTTCACATACACATCGTGCACATCATAGCTTGGCTTAGTCTCACCTTGATTATCAGTAATAGATGCTACATAAGTACTGCGCCAGCCTAAATCAACCATATCATTAGCTGCATAATCTAAGTTCACCATGTAGCGATCGCCCGAGTCAGCACCGCTGCCACTCACTGATGGGATACTATTGCCTGTCTTATCGCCTTCGCTACGAGCACGTGAGTAGCTCAGCCCCATACCAAAGTCACGAGTAGTGTAGTTAGCAGCCAGCTCAACACCATCTATTTTATAGTCTTCATCACTGTTGAACATACCTTGACAGTCACCGCCTATCGCGCCGGTCTCACAGTCAATCCCAAATCTACCAGGGCGACTACCTGTACGCATAAACTGCTGATAGTTTTCGATATTGGATCTAAAGTATTTTGCACTCAATTGTAGCGCATCATCAGCAATGGTTAGATCGCGTAGCGTGGTAGCCACACCTACCTCAGAGTTATAGCCTTCTTCTGGCTTGAGATCATTATTGACATAAATACCCTCGCCATTGCTGTTAAAGACAGTTTGGCCTAAATCTGGACCATTAAACAGCTCTGTGTAGCTTGCAAACACTTGCGTACGCGGCGCAATCTCGTAGCTTGCAGCAAACGCGCCAACCACATTGTCATAAGTAGAACCGCCCGCCACAAATTCAGGAGACTCGTAGCGGTCGTAGCGTACACCTGGTGTCAGCGTCAGTTTGCCCATTTGCCATTGGTCTTCTAGATAGACTGAGGTGTTATTGGCATCATCATTCGCAGTTGCAGAACCATCACGTGCCATCTCTGATTCTTTTTCGTAGTGCTCAGCGCCTACGATTAGCTTATGACGACCGTTATTTGTGTCAATAACACTGGTATTTTCAATCTTAACACCTGTGGTTTTTACTTTTGCATCAAAATCAAAGTTGCCTACGTCTTCAGAATCACGCAGAATCTGCGTTTCTGTTTGATAAACGGTGGTATCAACGTCAATGAGTGAGTTTGCTGGATTAAAGTTATGATCGAGCGTATAAGTATCGCGCTTTATTTCTTGTGGGATTACATCAAGACCACGACTGTTAGGAAGACTTGGAAAATCTGGTCGATAAGGGAAAACACCTTCTTTTTCGGTACGGCTGAAGCTTGCACCGACATGATGATCGTCACCAATATACGCGCCTGCTTTTAATAAGATGTTTTCGCTCTCACTGTCCTCATAAAGCTCACGGCCGTCGCCATCTTCGCCAGAGTCGGTATCGCGCTTGCCATAATAAGCCAATAGGTCGATATTGTCTGTTGGCGCACCATACACAGTCGCTGACGTAAGTAGCTCATCATTATTACTGGCATAACCTGCCTTTAGTTTTGCGCCGATCTTTTGACCGGGCTTTAATAAATCTGCAGCATCTACCGTTTCAAACGCGACCGCGCCGCCGATGGCATCGTTACCTAGCGTGACAGAGTTACTACCGACCGCTACCTCAGCTTGTTTTAGCAAGTCAGGATCAAGAGTGACATCGCCCATATGATAAAAGAGGGCACCCTCTTGACGCGCGCCATCGACGGTGACTTTAAGATTGGTATCATCAAGACCACGCACTCTGATACGCTGATTCACCGTTGAGGTGCCACCGACCTCGACTCCAGGTATGACATCCAAAAAATCACTTAAGTGGCTTGCCTGTGCTGCGGGCGTATAGTTGTCGATATAGACTGAGTCTTCTTGTACATTTTCACGTACTGAGGTGTTTGCCGTTACCGTAATCGTTTGTAGCGTAGTACTTGGCATGTCTTCTGCTGCCGCACTAGCCGCCTGCGTCCACAATATGGCTGCCACGCCCATAGATAATACGGTTAATTGATTGGATGAGATTGGTAACTTTACTTCACGCATAACACACTCACTTTGATGACGATCAATATTAAATTTTAGCTGTGACTGTAGCCTGTCCGGCATTTATCAATGCATTGCTATATCGCCACATTGACAAACACCAAAACGCTACAGCATGGCTCACATACGAATAACATTATGAATATTAATGATAATTGTTAGCATTTAAATAATGACGGGCATCATAACCAAGTATTAACAATTTGGCAATAATGAATGTGAGAAATTAAGCGTTTTAATGATAATTTGTAAAGGCCGTCGAAAAACCTAAGGGAGGAGGATGTCGGTTGACGTATCAACATCATAAACCAATATCATAAAAAGATAGGCGGATACCTTGTTTTTCTTGTACTACTGTACTAGAATGCTGAAACAAGAGCCATTGTTCTGTTATTTATTATCTGACTGATTATTATAAGACGACATATTATGAGTACCAACCCTTATCACAGCTTATTACAGCATTTGGCAAACTGTCCTGATAGTGCAGATATCGAGGCGTTGTTTCGCGCGCTGCTGACAGAAAAAGAGCAGCAAGAGATTGCCAATCGTATACGCATCTTTGATTTGCTGGCGCGCGGCGTAACCCAGCGTGAGATATCTGAGCAATTAGGGGTTGGTATCGCCACTGTTTCGCGCGGCGCCAAAGCGATGCAGGCGCATGACGTCAGCGCTTTATTGGCGACGCATAGAGAAAATGCGTAAGCGATTAGCCATTATATCAATTCTGCTTAGTATTAAATCTGCCTATCTCTATCTGACACCTATCTAACTCACTTTGGACATCACTATGACACCTACCCTACAGCACAATCCGCCTGCGGCGATTGAGATTCCCAGCAAACCGAAACGCATCAAACTTACCCAAGATATCGATTTTTTTGCGTTATTTAAACGTATTGAGCGTGCTTTTGAGACCTGCTATCTGCTTGAATCACTGGGCGAAGATGGGCATATGGCGCGCCACCATGCCATTGGTTTTGACCCTGTGATGACCATTGCCGCTATTGACCGCACGACTTTGGCAATTACTGATAATCAAACCGCCAAAACCCAGCACTATCAAACGGACAACCCTTATGAGCTTCTACGCAGCATCACCCCGCAGCACGTCATCGCTCGTGATCAGACAGGCGGACTGGTCGGCTACTTAGGTTATGACAGTGTCAATTTTTTTGAGCCAAGTCTCAATGCAAAGGCAAGCGACGATTTTGAACCCTTTAAATTTGGCGTCTATCTCGATGGCCTAACGCTTGATAAGATGACCGGTGAGATTTTTTATTTTTATTACCCGACTGCTCAGCAAGACAATCGTATCGAGCAAATAAAAGCCTTACTTGAGGAGCCAACGCCTAGCTATGAGCCGCCCTCGGTTGAGTTTTTGGCTGATGGCATGAGCCAAGATGAGCATGCGCGCGCCGTCATGCAAGTCAAAGAAGACATCATCTCTGGGCGTATCTTTCAGTGCGAGGTGGGTTTTAAATCCAAATATCGTATCGCCGGTGATAAGATGCCGATTTATGAAAAGCTGCGGGCGGTCAACCCGTCACCGCATATGTACTTTATGAAATTTGCTGAGCAGTGCATCATTGGTGCCTCCCCCGAGCTGCTGTTTCGCTTGCGACAAGGTGAGATGGAAACCTATCCACTGGCTGGCACCGCCAAACGCGGCGTCGATGTCGCAGAAGACCGTCAGCTTGCCCGCGCGTTGCTAAATGATGCCAAAGAGATCGCCGAGCACAATATGTTGGTCGACTTGCACCGTAACGATATCGGCCGTGTCGCGCGCTTTGGTACGGTAAAGGTGCGCAGCCTGATGGACATCAAACGCTTCTCACATGTGCAGCACATTTCCTCTGAAATCGTTGGGATTTTGCACCCTGATGAAGATATGTTTAGCGCGCTTGCCAGCAACTTCCCTGCCGGTACTTTATCAGGTGCGCCAAAAGTCGAGGCAATCAAAGTCATCAACGAGCTAGAGCCTGATGGCCGCGGTGCGTATGGCGGCGCGCTTGGCTCGTTTAATTTTAATGGCGATTGTATTTTTGCCATTCCTATTCGTAGTCTATTTATCAATGGTGAGTCCGCCTACGCGCAAACCTGCGGCGGCAATGTCTACGACTCCAACCCTGCTGATGAATACTTAGAAATCCAGCGTAAGCTCTCTGCCATGAAAGTTGTGTTAGACAGCTTTATGACCGCCTAAACCCCTCTCTACTTCAGCAAAGAGTGATGACTTATGAATGTTTTGATTATCGACAACTACGACTCGTTTACCTTTAACTTATATCAATATATCGGCGAGATCTTGCAAACCATGGAGGATGATAAAGACGGCGCTAGCGCTGCAAACGTCATCGTCAAACGCAACAACGAGATCACCTTGGCTGACGTACAAGCGATGAATCTGGACCGCATTATCATCTCACCTGGCCCAGGCGCACCTGATGATCCTTCTTACTTTGGTATTTGTGCAGAAGTCATCAAAATCATGGGAAAAACCACGCCGATATTGGGCGTCTGCCTAGGCATGCAGGGTATCGCCCACGTATTCGGCGGCGATGTGATACGAGCTCGCGTACCGATGCATGGCAAAGTCTCTGCCATTCGCCATGACGATGCAGGTGTTTATCAAGGCTTGCCGCAAGAAGTAGAAATCATGCGCTATCACTCGCTTATGGTAAAGGCGGATACGCTACCTGACTGCTTAATCCTCACTGCTGTCGTTGCCAATGATGCCCATCATCACTTGAGCCTGACAGAGGCGGCGCTCGCAGGCGATGAGATAATGGGACTTGCCCACACCGACTATCCGATTCAGGGCGTGCAATTTCATCCAGAGTCATTTGCCACAGAAGGTGCCAAACGCTTGCTAAGCAATTTTTTACTGCAAGTTTAAATCATGCAGCCCAAGTAAATCGACTTTTAAGTTTAATGGACTTGTGTTAGTCCTTCATTAACGCTTTAATGTTAGACTGAAAACAACAAACAAAAGGCAGCCTTTAACAAGGTTGTCTTTTGTTATTTCAGCATAGTAATGAGTGATGAGCAATAGGCAACGAGCACCAAGTCAAAAAAAAGCGCCATTAGCTTAAAGACTGATACAGCTTGTTGTTTGAATTTTCTAGAAAATAAAATAGAGAGCGATATGGCACACACCGAGAGCGCGATGACAGCGCGGCAGTCATGGATAGGCACCATTCAAATCATTAGCGCTGCGGTCTGTTGGGGCACGCTTGGGATATTCTCAACCTATCTGAACCAATTAGGCTTTAGTGGCTGGCAGGTGACTATCTTGCGTATCGTGACCGCGGCGTTAATTGTTCTTTTTATGCTGCCCAAACTCTACCCGCAGCTGCTCAAGCTTAGCGCCAAACAATGGGGCGGCTTG
This sequence comes from Psychrobacter sp. A3, assembly GCF_028823565.1. NCBI lineage: Bacteria > Pseudomonadati > Pseudomonadota > Gammaproteobacteria > Moraxellales > Moraxellaceae > Psychrobacter > Psychrobacter sp. A3. The sequence continues at coordinate 5,316 of NZ_JAPEHS010000058.1, read as the reverse complement.
GCATTGCAATCGTTGATTGGCGTACTGGGTATGTCGCTATGTTATTTTTTTGCCGTCATCTATGTCGGCGCTGGCCCTGCGGTTGCTTTGCTATATACCGCACCAGTGTTTAGCCTGCTGTTTTCTGCGGTGTTATTGCAGGAGCCTATCACTCGTCAGTCAGCGCTACTTGCCTTAGTTGCAGTATTTGGGGTAGGTCTGACGATGGCAGGAGATGGCGCGCAAGTCAACTGGGGTATAGGGTTGGGGCTATTAGCAGGGGTGTGTTATTCGTTATATGGTGTGCTTGGCAAACGCGCTATGCACTACGCGCATCCGGCTCCCTTAGTGTTTTTTACCTCCATCGTGATTAGCGCCAGCGTACTGTTATTATTACCTGAGACGTATCATACTTATAGCAAGTTATTGAGCTTGCCTGTACTGAGCTTAGGCTACGCATTAGGGCTCGCACTGATTGGTACGGTCGTGCCGTTTGCCTTATATATGAAAGCGCTAGAAAAACTACCCGCTTCTCGCGCTTCGGTGTTTACTATTTTCGAGCCGCTGACTGCTATTGCCTTAGCGATTTTATTATTGAACCAGTCGCTTAGCCTTGTTCAGTATTTAGGCGTCATGCTTATCTTACTCGCCGCGCTATTTAATGCGCTACTTAACGGTACTACTACTCGAGTGCCACGCTGGCTGCGACGACGGCAAAAAGTCTAGTATTTATTAATCGTTATCAAAAAAGCCCCAACCATGACACCACAGTTGGAGCTTTATTTTGCTTAAAATTAAAGGTTGGTGCTATAGAGATTTGATAGATGATTTGAATGGCTGTAAATCTATTATTGTTCAATACGCTGCAAAAACGCTTGGGTACGCGGGTGAGTGGATAGCTCAAACATCTGCTGAGCGCTGCCCTCCTCAACCACATGGCCATCCTCAATTAACACCACATGATCGGCGACATCGCGTGCAAAGCTGATTTCATGCGTGACCACAACCATCGTCCAGCCCTCACTTGCCAGCTGCTTCATGGTCTCAAGCACATCTTGTACCAGCTCTGGATCAAGCGCTGAGGTTGGCTCATCGAATAATAACAGCGACGGCTCAATGGCCAAAGCGCGGGCAATGCCGATGCGCTGCTGCTGACCACCCGAGAGCTGAAATGGATACAGATCGGCTTTGTCTGCCAAGCCCACCTTATCAAGCAAGGCCAGCGCCTGCGTACGCGCTTGGGCTTTGCTTTGCCCTTGTACCACCGTCGGCCCAAGCATTAGGTTCTCTATCGCTGTTTTATGCGGAAACAAATTATAAGACTGAAACACCATGCCAGACTTACGCTGCAGGGCCAATAGCTTTTTTTTATTTGGCTTAGCGCTAAAATCTACACTTAAGCTATTATCATCAAAAGCGATCACCCCCTGGTCAGGAATCTCCAGCGCATTAATACAGCGTAAAAAAGTAGTTTTGCCTGATCCTGATGGCCCTAATATCACCACCACCTTACCTTTATCAATGCTCAAATCTATGCCCTTTAGCACTTGATTGGTACCAAAAGCTTTGTGGATGTTCGTGATTTGAATCATAAAGACGTTTCCGTTTACAAATGAAAAGCTAGCAGTTAATGGTTAAGCTATTTTGCCACATAACGATCGAGTCTGGTCTCAAGCTTGCCTTGGATAAAGGTCAAAAACAAACAAATGGCCCAATAAATAAAAGCCGCTTCGGTATAGACCAGCATAAACTCATAATTACGCGCGGTGATGATCTGCGCTTGTTTAAAGAGCTCAGTGACCAATACCAGCGATGCCAATGACGTATCCTTGACCAGACTGATAAAGGTATTGGACAACGGCGGTACCGATACCCGTAACGCTTGCGGCAAAATCACGTGGCGAAAAGTCTGCAGATACGTCAAACCGACCGTCGAGCCTGCTTCCCACTGGCCTTTTGGAATCGACAAAATCGAGGCACGTACCGTCTCTGAGGCATAAGCACCGATATTGAGCGAAAAGGCAATAATCGCTGAAGGAAACGGGTCGAGCTTGACGCCGACGCTTGGCAGGCCATAAAAGATAATAAACAATTGCACCAGCATCGGTGTCCCGCGAATCGCCGAGACATAGATACGGGCCAGACGGTAGACAATCTCATGCAGCCAGCCGGTACGTGGCACGATACGAATCAGCGCCACGACCAGCGCAATCATCATACCGATGGCAAACGAAATCAGTGCCAGCGGTATCGAATAGTAGATACCGCCTTTGAGCATCGGCCAAAACGAGTCGATGACGATTTGCGCCCGATCAGGACTCATAAAGGGCAGTAGTGCCAATAAATCGGTTAACGCTGAGGTAAGAGACGCTAGCATTATTTTTGTTGACTTATATCAGCACCAAAGAATTCTTCGCTAAGCTCGGTCAGCGTGCCGTCGGCATGCAGCTCGCTCATGGCTTCATTTAACTTCGTCACGACAGCATCATTGCCTTTTAATAGTACCAAACCTGAACCGCGCTGCTCGTCGGCCGGAGCAACCAGCTTGATCTCAAGGCCACTATCTGGGAATTTTTTTAGATAATCAAGTACGGCCAAATTGTCATTCATGGTAAAGTCAGCGCGGCCTTGCTTGACCAACTGAATCGCTTGCGCCATACCATCGACAGGGACGATTTCGGCTTGATAGCGTTCGGCCAGCTCACCATAGTTACTGCTTAACGACTGGGCGCTACGTAGACCTTTGAGGTTTTCCCACGAGCCATAACGATTGTCGTCGGTGGGCGCTAGTACCACAGCGCCAGACCAGCTATAAGGCTGCGCGAGGTCGTACTTTGCTTGGCGCTCAGGCGTCGTTAGGCTGACTTGGTTGGCCACCATATCAAAACGCTTCGAGTCTAACCCTGCGAGCATCGCATCCCACTGGGTTTCTTTAAACTCAACATCGACGCCGAGCTTATCCGCCACCGCACGGGTGACTTCGACATCGTAGCCGGTCAGCTTGCCGCTTTCATCGTGATAGGTAAACGGCGGATAGGTACCCTCAGTACCCACATTGATCGTGCCGCCATCGTTGATGCGTTGCAGCATATCAGAGCCACCGCTCGCGGCGTTATCAGTCGCATTGCTGTCGGCGTCCGAGGGCTAAAAGAGTACGACGTTTCATAAGGCGTCCTTATAAGATGAATGAATAAGTCTAAAAGTGTCTAGCAAAAGTATAGGGTGCCATGCTGTATGCAAAAGCTGTATAAGAAAACAGTATGATAAAACCATGCAGGCAAACACCTTTACAAACAAATCGTATTTGGACAGTGTCCGCACAGCGCGCATCGGCTTTAGCTGCCCGATTTGAGGATTGCAGATAAATTTTTCAATACTGTGGTGGCTACTTTCTGCATTTTCTTATCACAGCCTGTCCCTATCTTTCAAACAAAGGGTTTTCAAACACAAAAGCTCAATTGTTTCTATACTAGCGCACTTAGGTAAGAATAAACGTACAAAAACAGTGAGCAACAGCCAGCTCTGTCCGTTTATGGTCACAGCTCGCCTGAGAACTGATAGCGCTCCCCTGCGTGCCACATTTTGACAAAGGTCAACACCTTCCCTGCTGAATATGTCTGACGGCTCAGCACCAATGTGGGAGACTGCGGGGCAATCTGTAGCAGCGCGGCGATCTCATCTGGTGCTGCTAGCGCCTGAATGGTATAGCTACCGCGCTCCAGTGGACTTTTGGCAATCAAGTACTCACTGGTGTTGATAATGCTAAAGTCTTGCTCGATAAACTCAGGCAGTTTTTGTGCATCGACCCAGCGCTCTTCAAACTGTATGGGCTGAGCATCCGCAAAATGAATGATTTTTACTTCGTATAAGACCGCCGCACTACTATCCGCCGCGCTCCTCTCGCCTGTGGTTGCCGCACTGTCGATAGCAAACTTACGGCGCAGCTCATCATCTAGCATACTTGCGGTGATCACACGTTTGCTCACCACCTGCGCTTGATAATCGCGGTTAGCTGACTTTAAGTCTTGCGCGATATTGCGCACCTCTACAAAGGTATGATTAAACTGCTGCTGGGCGACAAAGGTCCCAGAGCCTTGCCGGCGCTCTAATACTCGCTCCTCGCTCAGCTCTTTTAGCGCGCGGTTGACCGTCATGCGCGATACACCAAACTCCTCAGCCAGCGCCATCTCTGTAGAGATGGCCTCACCTGCTTGCCACTTCCCTGAGTGAATATTATCCAAGATTGCGTTTTTGATCCGCTGATAAGCGGGAACTTGTTTTGTCATGTCCGTGTTTTACCGTCAGTTTTAGCAAAATAATAGCTTCATAATACCATGACCATCCGTCGCCGCGGCAGCCCTCATCCATTCATCACTACCTGCGTTGGATCACCGACCACATAAGACAAAGAAAAGCCGTCACCAAAACAGACGTACGTCAAAGACCTTACCCCATACAAAAAAAATGCTTGCATGAAAAATAAATCTTTGATAATTTGTATATACAACTTATTAGGTACTTTCAATATTATCGCTAAATGCCGCGCAAATAGACCACGTAAACACGCGGCGTAAATAAGCAATGCACATTCAAAAGGATCTGTTCATGACTACTGCCAAGGAAACCACCACAAACAACACCCTTAAGGCAAACACCTTTACCCGCCGTGATGACAGCCGTGAAATCGCTGCGCCCACTGGCAGTACGCTACATTGCAAGAGCTGGCTGACCGAAGCGCCTTATCGTATGATTCAAAATAATCTACATCCTGACGTGGCCGAAAACCCAAAGAGCCTAGTCGTCTATGGCGGGATTGGCCGCGCTGCCCGCAATTGGGAGAGCTATGATCAAATCCTCGCCTCTCTCAAAGAGTTAGAAGACGATGAGACCTTACTCGTACAATCTGGCAAACCCGTTGGCGTCTTTCAAACTCATGAAAACGCACCGCGCGTGCTCATTGCCAACTCTAACCTGGTCCCGCGCTGGGCAACGTGGGAGCATTTTAACGAGCTGGATCGTAAAGACTTGTTTATGTATGGGCAAATGACCGCTGGGAGCTGGATTTATATCGGCACCCAAGGCATCGTCCAAGGCACTTATGAGACCTTTGTCGAGGCAGGCCGCCAGCATTATGATGGCGATTGGAGCGGACGCTGGATATTGACCGCTGGTCTTGGCGGTATGGGCGGCGCGCAGCCATTGGCCGCAAGCTTTGCTGGTGCGACCTCTTTAAACATCGAATGTCAGCAATCCAGCATCGATTTTCGTTTGCGCACCGGTTACGTCGATAAGCAAGCGGACGATCTCGATCATGCTTATGAGCTGATCAAGCAGCAC
>NZ_JAPEHS010000057.1:0-16767 GCF_028823565.1 Psychrobacter sp. A3 | reverse complement strand
ACGACCCTAATAAATAGGATCATTTTTTATTAATTTAATAACAGCCATTAGACTGTGATTAAATTAGAAGCGGTAAGTTGCACCAACTTTTACGATTGGGAACCACTCTAAGTAGTCTTTATCTTCTAACTCTTGTTCAGCAAGTTTAGCAACTTGGCCAGCATTTAAGCCAGAAGGAACATCATTTACGCCGTTAGAGATACGTACAGGGTTGGTTGGATCAGTTGCATTAACTGTGGCATCTGTTTTACCCATATAAGCTGCGCCGATTTCACCAAACACACCCCACTTATCAGAAATATTTGGACGGAAGCCAATAGTCGCGTAAGGCGCTAGCTTGTTGCGGTGTTCCATAGTACCTTGTAAAGTACCTACATCATCTGCGTTGTATGATACGTCATCAATTTTGTAAGTACCGCCCTCAGAATTGGCAGTTACATCAATATCGTTGTCAGGAACGATGATACCAGCCCCCATAGTGAACCAGTTACCAGTAGGACGTAACTGTACACCTAGGTATGGGTTACTAAAGTCAGCATCTACATCATAGTTTACGTCGTTTGCATCAAAGTCGCCGCCAAATAGGTCAGCAACATCACCACCTGCCCAACCGGCTTGTAGTTCAGTGTTTTCGTTCAAACCCCAAGCGATATTGGCACCATAACCTAGTGTACCAACTTCAGCACTGACAGCAGCTGGGTTGATAGCTGTTTGGAAGAAAGTCTTAGTACCACCAACGACAGCACCAGTGGTGTTACGTACCACACCAGCATCAGCATTGTATGCATAAGCAGGTTCTGCAGCGACAGCGACTGGCTCTGCTTCATAAGCGACAGCTGTGTTGTCATCAACCACGACAACTGGCTCAGCTGCTAGTGCAGCAGTTGAAGCCAAAACGGCAGCAGAAATTGCTGTTAGTTTAATAAGTTTCATAAATACTCTCCTAAAGTGTGGAATAACTCGCCCAAAAAAAATGACAATTTAGTTCTTTTTAAATCCATCATTTTGTTGAGCAGATTAAAACAATTTTGGCTCAAAAAGTCACCCCTACAGACGCGCTTTTTATTTGCCATTATGTAAAGATTGCATAGGTATTGTAATAATTGCTACATCAACCGGCAAAACTTCAACTTTCTGTTACACAACGCTCTCAAAGTGATCCAACAGCGTAGACATGATTTTTAAGTGACTTAATACTCATGTAATGATATTACAAAATATGTCATTATCATCGCTTACTGACGTCTCAGCTTCAATAACAGTTATATAGCTTATTACTACAGATTGTTGTGTTTTGTGAGTTGACGTATCTAGGGGTGTTTTTGGACAAAAAAATCAGTTAGGAAAATAAACGACATAAATGTCTTGTTATACCACGACTAACGTTTGTCTAAGCGTTATATTGTGCTAAATTAGAGACAGTAATAAACCAGTTACAAAGCCTCAGGTTTATGACTTTTTGTTATAATTATTAACGCGTTGCAAGCGACTGCGCTTTCTCCTCTTTTATTATTATCGAGCCATTTATATGCCTAAAGTATCGTCGATTACCCGTGTGTTAGAGATTATAGAAGCGGTGTCTTATGCTTCTAAGCCGCTCTCTCCACTTGAGCTATCGCAAGAGCTGGACATTCCAAAACCGACCATCCATCGTTTGATTCAAAATCTGGTGGATGAGGGGTTTGTCACTGTTGATATCGGCGGCGGCATCATACCTGGCAAGCGAGTGCGCAATTTGAGCGTTGAGCTGTGGCAGCAGCGGCAGTTTTTTAATGAGCGGCAGATGATTTTGCATAAGCTGGTCGAGGAGATCGAAGAGACTTGCGGGATTGCGATTCCTTATCATATGAATATGCTCTATACCAACCGCGCGCAGACCTCACTACCTTTGCAGATTTATCTGCCTGTGGGCGTCAAGTCTCCGATGTGGTGTACAGCAACAGGTAAGCTGTATCTGAGCCAGCTCTCTACCACCAGCCGTAACAAGATATTGAAAGGCTTGCCTTTGGATAAATTTACCAAAAACACCATCACAGATATCGATGCGCTCAATCAAGAGCTGGATAAAATCGCTGAGACAGGGGTCGGTATCGACAACGAAGAGTTTATCTCGGAGATGGTGGCGGTGTCTGTGCCTGTATTAGATAAGAAGTCACGTTATCTGGCCTCTTTGTACTTGCATGCGCCGACCATACGCGTGTCATTAGACGAGCTGATGACGCATGTGCCGCGTCTGCAGACAGCCGCTCAGGATATTCAGACTTTGGTCTATGAGCTACAAAACTAAGCAGAATTTTATAACCAAAAGGTCTGCGCTATACAGATAGCGCAGACCTTTTTTGCTTTGAGACGAGTGCCTTTAGTCGCTTTGTGCGTTCGAGACAGATATTTCAAAGACTAGGCAATTCAAGAATTAGGCACTTTAAGACAGCACCGAATGGTCATGACGCCCCATGATACTAGAAAAATCTTTATCGCCATTTTCGCGCGCGTGATCGTCATAGAGCTCTGTCGCCTTGGCACCCATCGGTGTCTCGACCGCGGTATCTTTGGCAGTTTGCATGGCAAGATTGAGGTCTTTTTGCATCAGCTTACTCATAAAGCCGCCTTTGTAGCCCTTGCTCGAAGGCACGTTTTCTAACACCTGAGGATAAGGGTTATAAACCTCCAGCGTCCAGTTTCGCCCAGAGCTTTGTAGCATGATGTCAGACAATACTTTGGCATCGAGGCCGTTTTTTACGCCTAAATTGATGGCCTCTGCCGTCCCTGCCATCAAGATACCTAAGAGCATATTATTACAAATTTTGGCGACCTGTCCTGCTCCATGCTCGCCTGCATGAAAGATGTTTTTACCCATCATCGCCAGTATCGGCTCCGCTTTGGCAAATACGTCGGCACTACCGCCAACGATGAAGGTCAAACTACCAGCGATAGCACCGCCTGTACCGCCAGAGACGGGCGCATCTAAAAAGTCTATACCAAGACCAGTTGCGGCGTCTGCTACCAATCTGGCGTCAGCGGCAGCGATGGTACTACTATCGATGACCAGTGTGCCTTTGGGCAGCTCTGCTAGCAAGCCATCAGATCCATTCTCACCTAGATAGACAGAATGGACGTGCTTGCCCGCTGGCAACATACTAATCACAACATTCGCATTGCTCGCCGCCTCTTTTGGGCTGGTAGCGACGCTGGCACCTGCTTGCTGCAGGCGCTCGCATGCTTCTGCAGATAAGTCATATACTGATAGCGGATAGCCTGCCTTTAATAGGTTTTCTGCCATCGGTGCGCCCATATTACCAAGACCAATAAAGGCAATCGTTGGTTTTGCCTCGGCACGCTTTGCTGTATTTTTGGTATTTGTGTCCTTCATACCCATCTCATCACTCCTTGATGATTGATTTTTTTATGTTATTGCCAGTAGCGCCTGCTCGGCTGCCTAGGCACATCTGCTTTTATTTTAGTAGACTGTTAGTGATTGATAATCTGGCTCCCCAAAGCCTCACTGCCCAGCCAGCCTTCCAATGGATGCTCGCCTGCCGCATAGGGATTGGTGAAATGCTGATAGATGTATGCCTGTCCATCGGCGCTGAGACAGTCTGCCAATGAACGCGACCAATTGGGGTTGCGGTCTTTGTCAATCAGCAGCGCCCGTACCCCTTCTTTGAAATCAGGGTTGGCAGCGCAGTGTACAGCGACATTGGTTTCTAGGTACAAGACCTGCTCAAGCGATAAGTCTGAAACTTGATGATACAGTGCGTAAGTCAACGCCACTGTCACAGGGCAGCCTGCTCGATAAGTAGCAACAGCGCGCTGCGTCCAGCTGTCTTGCGCAAAATCGGCATCTAACTTCTCCAACGCCGCGTCGCTTTGCAAGATGGCATCAATATCACCCAACCCGCCGCTATTCATTAACTGTCCAATGGCATGCCAATAGGTGGCCAGCTTGCTAGCAGGCAACTCAGTGGCAGGCTGCGCCGCTAATGCACGGCTGACGATATCGTGCGCGCTGTTATGCTGGCGCTGATGACTTATGTCTGTACGGTGAGCGGCATGCTGCCAATCGCTTTGTTTGAGACGTTGTAAGATAGCATCATAATCGCCGCTGCTCACGGCATACTCAGCTAGATTGGACAAGATGGCATCGTTGCCATTACACATCGCCCCAGTCAGGCCTAAAAACAATCCCATCTTGGCGGGTATACGCTGCAAAAACCAACTACCAGAGGCATCAGGGAACAGCCCAATGGTCACCTCAGGCATGGCAAAGCGCGTACGCTCAGTGACCACACGGTGACTACACCCTGCCATCAGCCCCATACCGCCGCCCATAATGATGCCATCGCCCCAGAGTATCAGCGGCTTGGAATAAAAATGCATCTGCCGATAGAGACGGTACTCATGACCAAAAAACTCTGTCGCATAGGGGTTAGGTAGTGGCGCAGACTCTGACATGCTGTCATATAACTTGCGAATATCACCACCTGCACAAAACGCCTTGTCGCCTGCGCCCTTGAGCACCAACGCCACTACTTGCTCGTCACGCTCCCACTGCTCTAATTGCGCAGCCAACAATTGACACATCTCGACACTTAGGGCGTTGAGAGCTTTTGGTGTGTTAAGCGTCATAATGCCAATGAGATGACCACAGTCTGTCTGTTCAGTATCAAACAATACTGGCGCGGCAGGCGTAGCAGCGTTTTGATTATTGTTATCTGTTGAGGTTGTCATAAAAAGACCTACAAAAAGTAAAATGAATATTAGGGCGTTTTATCAATACGGTCTTGGGCGTTTATTTATTTTGCCAAGTTGGCTGACGTTTTTCTAAAAATGCTTGCACGCCTTCGCGCTGATCTTCGGTATCAAACAGCTTTACAAATGCTTCGCGCTCATGGATGAGGTTTTGCGCAGGCGGGTTATGTCTAGCTGCTTGGATAAGCGCTTTAGAATAACTAACGGCAACAGGAGACTGTTTGGCGGCTTTTTTTGCCAACGCTTGTGCTGCTTGTAGTCCTGCGCCTTTGTCCACGACTTCCTCAACCAAGCCGATACGCAAGGCCGTCTCGGCATCGACGCGTTCACCGCACAATATCATACGCTTGGCCCAGCCTTCACCCACCAGCATCGGCAGATTTTGTGTACCACCAGCACAAGGTAATAATCCCACACCTGTCTCTGGTAGTGCCATCTGGGCGTGTGCTTCTGCGATACGGATGTCACAGGCCAGCGCGCACTCAAGCCCGCCGCCCATCGCGTAGCCGTTGATGACTGCAATACTAACGCCGCGATAAGCAGATAAGGCTTCAAACGCTTCGCCAAAAGCAATGGCCATGCTGATGGCTCGGCCCTTGTCACCGTCTGAGAAATTATTTAGGTCCGCCCCTGCTGAAAAGAACTTCTCACCATCGCCATGAATGATTAGGGCATATACCTCATCATTGGCATTAAGATCCGTCACCAACTGCTTGAGCGCGGGCAGACTATCCATCGTCCATGTATGAGCAGGTGGATTATTTAGTGTCACGGTGGCGATGTGACCATCAATAGCTAGGTTGAGATTGGTGTAATCCGTCATAAGTAATCCTTTATTTTTATCACTATTTTTGAAATGAAGACACGCCATAAACACTGAATACCAAGATTAGCGTAGCTGGCTCAGCACATCATCGTGCATCAGCTGACGCGAGACGATCACGCGCATGATCTCATTGGTGCCTTCTAATATCTGATGGACGCGCAAGTCTCGCACGTGACGCTCAAGCGGATACTCATTGAGATAGCCATAGCCGCCATGCAGTTGTAGTGCTTGGTTGGCCACATCAAAGCAAAGATCAGTAGACAGACGCTTTGCCATCGCACAATAGGTCGATGCTTGGCTGTCTTGATTGTCGACTTTGTTGGCCGCCAGATACAGCATTTGCCGTGCGGTAATGGTCTGGGTCAACATATCAGCAAGCTTGAATTGCACCGACTGCAGACTGGCAATCGGACTGCCAAACTGGCTACGCTCTTGCACATAATTGGTCGCGGTCTCAAGCGCCGACTGCGCTGTACCGACCGCACAGATACCGATATTGATACGTCCACCGTCCAAGCCTTTCATCGCAATACGAAAACCTTGGCCTTCCTCGCCGATTAGATTTTCGGCTGGGACTTTGACATTTTTAAAGCTGATGGTACGTGTGGGCTGTGCTTTCCAGCCCATTTTGTGCTCGTTTTTGCCGTACTCAATGCCATCGCTATGGGCATCGACGACAAACGCCGATATACCTTTGGGTCCGGCGGCGCCTGTTCGTGCCATGACGACCAGTACATCGGTCGCACCTGCGCCCGAGATAAAGGTCTTTTCGCCATTTAACACATAATAGTCGTCCTGCTTGTCGGCTTTACTGCGTAGTGAGGCCGCATCCGAGCCAGCATTGGGCTCGGTCAAGCAATAACTGCCAAGCCATTCACCACTGACCATCTTTGGTAGATATTTTTTACACAGAGTATCGCTGCCATACTCACCAATCATCCAGCCTGCCATATTATGAATACTCATATAAGCGGCGACCGCGGTATCGCCCCATGCCAGCTCCTCAAACACCATGGCGGAGTCTAAGCGTGGTAGCCCAAGACCGTCATACTCTGGATTGGTATAGAGCCCTAAAAAACCAAGCTCGCCGGTTTTTTTGATGACATCGACTGGGAAATGTGAGGTGCGGTCCCACTCAGCGGCGTTTGGTTTGAGCTCTTTTTGAGCAAACTGTTTGGCGGTTTGGCGAAAGGCGATCTGGTCGTCGGTCAATGAAAAATCCATGGGGTCATCCTTGTGCATGCATTACAAATAGAGTAAAAATGGGTCAGCCGTGCCTGTTTTAACGTCGGTTAACGGTATGATTGATACCGTATCGGTCATACAGTATAACAGCGGTATAACGTCATCGACACACACTTGCATGGCAAAAACACACATGGCGACAACCAGCAAGATAGACACTATACCGCAATGACACAGACTAAGGCCTTATATCGAAATAGTGGTATTGACCCCGCGGCTGGCCTCGTCATCAAACCAGCGCGCTGTGACCGTCTTGGTTTGGGTATAAAACTGCACCGCTTGTTTGCCATAAGGACCCAAATCACCGAGTTTACTGGCACGTGAGCCTGAGAATGAGAACATCGGTAGTGGCACAGGAATTGGTAAGTTAATGCCGATCTGTCCGACCTGCACGTCTTGCTGGAACTTATGTGCTGCGGCCCCTGATTGGGTAAAGATAGCAGTGCCGTTGCCATGCGGGTTGGCATTGAGTAGCTCAATCGCCTCATCTAAGCTATCGGCGCGCATGATACACAGCACAGGGCCAAAGATCTCTTCTTTATAGATTTGCATGTCGCTTGTGACATTATCAAAGATAGTCGGTCCTACAAAGTTGCCTTTTTCAAACCCTTCAACCGTGATACCACGACCATCAAGCAGCAAGCTCGCCCCTTCTTCTACCCCTGTACCGATGAGATGCTCAACGCGTGCTTTTGCCGCAGGAGAAATCAGTGGACCCAAATCCTTATCGTTTTTACCAGCAGATACCTCTAGGCTCTCAGCTTTGGCCTTTATATCATCGATCCACTCGCCTGCCGCACCGACCAGCACCACGACAGATAGCGCCATACAGCGTTGACCTGCTGCCCCAAAGGCTGCGCCCGCTAGCTGATTGAGCGTTTGCTCTTTATTGGCATCTGGCAAGATAACGCCATGGTTTTTTGCGCCCATCATACACTGAGCACGCTTGCCTGATTGGCTGGCACGCTCATAGACATGCTTACCCACAGCGCTAGAGCCGACAAACGATACCGCTTTGATATCTGGATGATCACAGATGGCATCAACTGTGGCTTTGCCACCATGTACGACGTTTAGCACGCCTTCAGGGACACCCGCTTCGACGGCCAGCTCAATCAAACGCATGGTCACCATCGGGTCTTGCTCAGATGGCTTTAGGATAAAAGTGTTGCCCGTGGCAATCGCCATCGGGAACATCCATAACGGAATCATCGCTGGGAAGTTAAATGGCGTGATACCCGCGCAAACCCCAAGCGGCTGCCAGATACTATAAGTGTCAACGCCTGAAGCGACATTTTCGACAAAATCACCGATTTGTAGGTTGGCAATACCTGCAGCATGCTCGACCACTTCTAAACCGCGGAACACATCCCCGCGCGCATCAGCGATGGTTTTGCCCTGCTCTGCTGTCAAAGTCTCTGCCAGCTCATCCATATGCTCGCGAATCAATTGCTGGTATTTTAAAAAGATACGTGCGCGCGTGGTGATGGGTGTTTTGCGCCATGTTTGAAAGGCTGTTTGAGCCGCGGCGACGGCTTGATTGATTTCATCATCCGTGGTCTGCGGCACTTTGGCGATGACCTCTTGGCTAGCAGGATCGGTGATATCGATCCACTCGTTGGTAGTAGAGTCTACAAACTGACCATTGATGAGCTGCTGAACGTGGTGCATAAGATATCCTTATCTTGTCTGCGAGACGACCTTGTCGAGGTGTCAAGTTATACTTAAAAGGGATAAAAAACCAAAAGTTTTTATTGGATTAACAATTAATTTAAAATGATTTATTTTGTATCGTTATTGACTATAGCAATAAAACAAATTTAGGGTCAAGGGCTTTATCAAACTTTTATCTAAGATTTTTGGCTATCTGCATTTTCTTATCATCAAAAACCAAAAAGCCCATGAGCGAGCATGAGCTTTTTAGTATTTAGATTGTATTTTGACTTATTGGGCAAGCCGCCATAAGAGAAGATTCGGGCGTGCCCTAGTAATCCTGCATAGATTGTTTGACTGCATCGATTGCAGTTGGGTTATCGAGTGTCGACATATCGCCTGTGGGTTTGTTTTCTGCTAAGGCACGAATAGCGCGGCGTAAGATTTTGCCAGAGCGGGTCTTTGGCAGTGCTTGCGGGAAATAAATAGCTGCCGGCCTTGCGATACCGCCAAGCGATTTTACCACCGCACCGATGACCTGCTGCTCAATGCGAAAGCGGTTTTCGGTCGTTTTCACTTGCTCATGATCTTTTAACACACAAAAAGCAATTGGCAGCTCGCCTTTTAACTCATCTGCAATACCGACGACCGCACATTCCGCCATCTCAGGATGGGTACTGATGGCCTCTTCTATCTCTTGGGTACCGATACGATGACCGGCGACATTGATCACATCATCGGTACGCCCTAAGATATAAAAATAGCCGTCTTCATCAGTGACTGCATAGTCTGAGGTTGAGTACTGCTGACCATCAAACAAGCCAAAATAGCTACTCATAAAGCGCTCATCGTTGCGCCATACCGTGGTGAGACAGCCAGGCGGTAGTGGTGCACTGATCGCCAGCAATCCTTTTTCGCCTGCTGCGCATGGCTCGCCCGTCTCTTCGTTGAGAACGCGAGCATCATAGCCATACATGGGATAACCAGGTGAACCTTGCTTATGCGGTTTGTGATTGAACTTGGGCGTGTTGCTCAAAATCGGCCAGCCGGACTCTGTTTGCCAGTAGTGGTCTAAGATCGGAACGCCTAAATGCTTGGTCAGCCAATTGGCTGTTGACTCATCCAGTGGCTCGCCTGCTAAGAAAAACGACTTGACGCTTGAGACATCATAACGCGTCATCCATGTCTCATCTTGTTTCTTGAGCATACGCACACCCGTCGGTGCGGTAAATAAGATATTGACTTTATTGGCCTCGACGATTCGCCACCAGATACCTGGGTTTGGGCGATGCGGCAGACCTTCATACATCACACTGGTCATACCAGCGAGCAATGGCGCATAGATGGTATAAGAGTGCCCGACCGCCCAGCCGATATCTGATATCGCCCAAAAGGTCTCGCCGGCTTTGCCATCATAGATATAATCCATCGAGGTGGTCAGGGCGACTGCATGACCGCCGGTATCGCGCTGCACACCCTTGGGTGTACCGGTCGTACCTGAGGTATAAAGCAAATAAGATGGTGTGTTGGACTCTAGCCACACCGGCTCAACAATGGCATTGGCTTCGCAGCTAATGCGGCGCTGCTCAGCATAGTCGACATCGATGGCTTGCGGCTCAAATGGTAGCACCCCGCGATTGACCACCAATACATGCTCGGGCTTGACCGTTGCTTGCGCCACACCTTGATTGACCAAACTCTTATAATTGACCACTTTACCGCCGCGTAGACCTGCATCGACAGTGATGACCATTTTTGCCTCGGCATCATCCATACGAATGGCGAGGTTGTGCGCGGCAAAGCCACCAAATACCACCGAGTGCACCGCACCGATACGAGCGCAGGCCAGCATGGCATAAGCGGCTTCTAAAATCATCGGCATATAGATGATGACGCGGTCACCCTTGCCGATACCATGACGCTGTAGCACATCGGCAAAATAATTGACTTCTTTATAAAGGTCATTGTAGGTCAGGCGGCGCTTGGCATAATCGGTATATAGCTCGACATGGTTACCCAAGTCCTTGAACGCATCAACAACAGCAGGAAAAGTCTCTATCAGCTCTTGGTTAATCTCAGAAGACAGCCAAATAAAAGCATCTTGCTCGGCGCGCTCTGCTAGATGACGATCGACACAGTTATAGCATAGGTTGGTTTCGCCGCCGACATACCATTTGGCAAAGGGCAGATTGCTGTCATCGAGGATTTGCTCAGGCTCTTTGTGCCAATAGATACGCTTTGCTTGCTCCGCCCAAAACTGCTCTCGATCATGAATTGAGGCGTGGTAGATATCTGCAAATTGAGAGGCGCTGTCGGCCATATTGGTGGCTGACTCTTGAGTGGCAATAGGAGTTTGAATGGTGTCGCTCATAATAGCTGTCCTTAGCGTGACGATAGGTAGGGCAATAGGGCCTTATCAGACATTATCATAACAACATGTCTAAATAAGGTACTGGTCATCCTTACCAGAACTAAAAAACCGATACGTTATGTATCGGTTTAAAATGTAGCAGAGCAATCGATAAACGTCAACTATTATGCCTATAATCTCATCGATATTTTAGCATAGGCAGGGACATCATGGGTGCCCATTTTTGTCTATCAAACCTCTGTTTGATCGGCGTACATCTCTCGCATGACTTTTTTATCGTGTTTTCCGACTGAGGTCTTTGGCAAATCATCGACAAACTTAAACTGACTTGGGACGCCATATTTAGGAATGATACCACGCTCGACTGCTTTTTCTGCGATGGCTTTGATATCCTCGACTTTAGTATCTTGGCAGGCAGGTTTTAGGACAACCAACGCCAGCGGACGCTCGCCCCACTGCTTATCACGCACCCCAATCACCGAGACATCAGCCACCGCTGGGTGCAGCGACAAAATCGTCTCAATCTCTAATGATGATATCCACTCACCACCTGATTTAATCACATCTTTTAGACGATCAGTGATACGGATATAGCCATCAGGGCGTATGTATGCGATATCTTGAGTGTGCATATAGCCGTTTTCCCACAGCTCTTTGCCAGCATCGTCATTTTTTAGATAGCTTTGGGTCAGCCACGGCGCTCGTAGCACCAGCTCGCCTGTCTTATCTTTACCTGTGCCCACTGGCTGGTTGTTTTCGCCCCATATCTGCGCATCGACCATCAGTACTGGCTTACCGGTCATACAGCGGCGCGCAACATCCTCTTCTTCGCTCATTTCAGGCTCATCAAGGCTAAACTCCGTCAGGCTAATCAAAGGCGCTGTCTCTGACATACCGTAGCCGGTATAGACCTCAATGCCTTGTGCTAACGCAGCCTTTGCCAGACCCTCTGTCAATCTTGAGCCGCCGATGATCATTTTTAGACCATTGAAGCTAACCTCGCGTTCTTGTGCTTCTTTTAGCACCATTTGCAAAATCGTCGGAACACAATGCGTAATGCTGACCTTTTCATTGATGATGAGATCGAGCAAAGTATCAGGCGCATAACGACCTGGATAAACTTGCTTGAGGCCTGTCATCGTCGCAGTATAAGGAAAGCCCCACGCATGCACATGGAACATCGGCGTCATCGGCATATAGACGTCGCCATAGCTGACGCCTTGCTTGTTGGGCAACATACCCAAAGTCGCTGCTTCTGTGAGCGTATGCAACACCAGTTGACGATGGCTAAAAAACACGCCTTTTGGATCGCCTGTCGTACCTGAGGTATAAAAAGTCGTGGCGATGGTGTCTTCATCAAAATCTGGAAAATCAAATTCACTATCAGCCGCTGCCAGCAGTGCCTCATACTCCCCTGTGACGCGGTTTTGATTGCCGCCAAACACGCCCTCGTGCGACACCCCATTATCATCTAGCCAAATAATATGCTCGATACTGGAGTTCTCAAACTGATAGTCTTTGACCAACGGCGCAAACTCAGAGTTGAGCAACAGCACTTTGGGCTTGGCGTGGTTGATGGTATAGAGGATTTTTTCTGGTGATAGGCGGATATTGACCGTTTGTAAGATATACTCTGACATCGGAATCGCAAAATAAGACTCAAGATAGCGGTGGCTGTCCCAGTCCATGACCGCAATCACGTCGCCGGCATCTAAGTGGAGGTCTGCCAGCACATTGGCCAAGCGATTGATACGCGTAAACAACTCTTGATAAGTAAAGCGCTGTTTATCTGCATACACGATTTCTTGGGCTTGCGAGACCGTCTTAGCACGGTTCAATAGCTGCTTGATAATCAGCGGATAATCGTAAGCAGACGGGGCGCTATGATAAGCATTTGACATAAATCTCATTTCCTTTGAGGGTGTTCGTTATTTTCGTGTTTTAACATGGCTTAGTAATTCAGTTTGCAGGTTTTGGCCATTTGAATACTAATAATTTCAAATCAAGATACGCTTAATACTAAAAAAATTTAAATGCGCTGTAAAGTGAGCTTGCGTAAGTGGTAGGCTAACAAGCGCTCATAGCTGTATAGGCTAAGCAGCTTTTGACTTGGTTTTTATCATGCCAAAACTTGCAATCAGCAGCGCTAATACTTGTACGAATAATAGTAGCCATACCGTCAGCGACCACTGTCCGCGCGCATAGGTGATACCGCCCAGCCATGCACCCAGCGTGCCGCCTGCATAGTAACCCATATAATATAGACCCGACGCCAAAGAGCGGCCTTTTTTGACATTGACCGCGATATAGCTGATGGTCGCCGACTGGGTAATAAACACTCCAGACGACATCACCGCCAGCCCAATCACCACGCCCCAAAGCGGCGCGACCAATGTCAGCAGTACACCAAGCATAGAGACCACCACGGCCACACGTACCGTACGCGCTGAGCCAAAGCGGCGCAGTAATGTGGTAGAAAGCGGCGTGATGATCACCCCCAGTAAATACACGGCAAAAATATTGGCAAGCGCCCCAGTGCTCAGCTCATAAGGCGTATCTGCAAGGTGCAAATTGATAAAGGTAAAACAGCCAACCAACGAAAACAGCACGCAAGCGCCAAGTAAGCAGGCGGTGACCACGTAGCGATTGACGAGATGCGAGCCGAGCGTCTGTATCGCCGAGCGAAAGTTTGGATTGGCCACAAACTGCCGCGACGCAGGCAGCATCTTAGTAACCCATAAAGCGCCAAGTAGCGTCATCGCCGCCATCACATAATAGCCTGCACGCCAGCCGATCAGCTCATGCAAATGCCCCAGCAAAAACCGGCCCATAAAACCGCCGAGTACAGAGCCTGATACATAAAACGACATCAGCTCTGTGACCGCACGCCCCTCAAACTCCTCGCCGATATAAGCAATCGTCACCACCGTGATACCGGGTACAGACAACCCCTGCAAAAACCGCCAAACCCCCATCCAGCCGATGCTCGGGCTTTGAGCGATAAGCGCCGTTGGTATCGCCAAAAACAATAAAGCACCAACAATAAACACCTTACGGCCGACAGCATCCGACAACATACCCAAAAACGGCGACATAATTGCAATCGCCAGTACCGTCGCGCCAACCACCATACCCGCCTGTACTTCCGTGGCAGCAAAATCTGTGATAAGCACTGGCAAGATAGCCTGCACAGAATAGACCTGCAAAAAAGCAAACATGCCGATAAGCCCCATGGTCAGCTTTAATACCCATGAAGGCGAATGGTGTGGCGTGTTTGCGTGATATGCTCTCTCGCCGTTTGAGTGGTGAGCGTCGGTGACGTTGCGACTTGTTGTATGATGTATTGGTTTCAAAATAGTACTGACTATATTGGACGCTAAAAGCGTCAGTAAAAAGAAAATAGCGCTCTAGGTATTTTAATTACCTACCCTTAGCGCTTATTAATTAATGAAGCACTATAGCACGAGCGATATCGGTTTTAAGGGCACAAAATGTTATTGATACTTATCACCTAGGCTCTCAAGTGGCTCGGTGTTCTATAGTCGATACCCTCTAAAAATGTCATAGCGCTACTGGGATGAATTTTGCGCAGCCTCTGGGAACGCAGCACGCAAGTAAAATTTATACCAGTAGCGCGTTTAAATCCATAACAGTTTTACATTCAGCTAACTATATCTGAGTATGCACATTCTTAAACGTCCAGCAAAAACTACGTCCAACAAGTCCTAAGCTTATACATCGCTCCCTTTGACATATTAACTATTAAAACCTATTGTAAATCGGCTTTTATCAGCTTACTCTCTTGTTAAGATTGACTATTAAGCAATGCACTGAACTTTTTAAAAGACAACTATCAAAAGACAACTACTATGATGAATTGCCTAACGCGTTTGAGTATAGCTGCAATCACAATAGCTACCTACGCGCTACTGTCTACAGCGCCTGCTTCAGCTAAGATTGCACTAATAGAAACGACACAGACAGTGCCAACGCCAACCTCAACGTCGGTAGCATCGCTAAACCAAGATGTCACTTGTATTCCTGACAGTGCAATTAGCGCTGATAATTTAAGTCAAACAAAAAATAACGGACCCTTTAACATTGCTAGCAAAAAAGTACCACGTGAGTTAGTAGACGGCTTTGGCGGTGGCACTATTTACTATCCGACTAACGCTGGCAACTGCGGACGTTTGGGCGCAATTGCTGTGATACCTGGCTACATCTCTTATGAATCGTCGATTAAATGGTTGGGACCCCGCCTAGCTGCTTGGGGCTTTGTTGTGATTACAATGAATACCAACTCTATTTATGATAGACCCGATAGCCGCGCTAAGCAGCTAAGCCACGCTTTAGATTATATAATCAGCGATAATACAGTAGGCAATATAGTAGATCCTGATCGCTTAGGGGCAATTGGTTGGTCCATGGGCGGGGGCGGCGCGCTCAAACTGGCATCTACGCGTAGCGACGTACGCGCCATTATGCCACTCGCCCCTTATCATGATAGAAGCTATGGTGAAGTAACAACGCCGACTTTTGTTATCTCCTGTGAGTACGATGTTATTGCGGCTAATAACAAGTATACCAATTTGTTTTATAAACAAGCGACAGGGCCTAAGATGAAGATTGAGGTCAATAACGCCAGCCATCTCTGTCCAAGTTACCGCTTGAATGAAAAGCTACTAAGCAAGCCTAGTATCGCGTGGATGCAGCGTCATATCAATGGCGATACCCGCTTTGATCAGTTCTTATGTGGTCGAGAAGACTATAGCATAAGCCCGCGTATATCAAATTATGATTACGCTGACTGTCCGTAACTGACTTACATACTTGGCTTGTATGTTCCCTGTACAACAAAAGTTACCGTAGGGATAAGTCTAACTAATTAAGCGTATTATGGTTCCCGAATGAATAAAAAGAATTATTCAAAAACCACTTAAAAGACTACTTTTATACATTCGTGAACGTCATTCACTATAGAGGCTTATATGTCAGAAGAATTTAAAAAAGATCAGATACATGACCTAGGCGCTGGGTTTTGGAACATTAGAGGCTCTTTTGTCAGAAATGGTATGGTCGATATCGGTAATCAATCAGCGCTCGTTAAGCTAGCATCAGGGAAGTTTATTTTGCTAGATAGCTATACTTTAACTGGTGAGGTGCGCGAGCAAGTGCTGGCGCTGACCAATAATGGTAAAAATATCGAAGCGGTGCTCAATGTCCATCCCTTTCACACCGTACACTGTGCCCGCGTTGCCAAGGATTTTCCGCACGCTACTTTTTACGGCAGCAGCCGTCATCACCAAGAAGTGCCAGAGGTTGACTGGAGCGCGGATTTAGTTGAGAGCGACGCTGTCGCTAAGCGCTATCCTGAGCTACAGTTTTCACAACCAAAAGGTATTGATTATATCTCCTCTAACGACTCAGTACATTCAGGCTCACTATTGGTTTATCACCCTGCTAGTCAAAGCCTCTATGTCGACGATACCTTTGAGATACCGCCATCAAAGAAGTTTAATGATGTGCAAGCCGGTATCAACCTACATGCGACCACACTTAAAGCATTAAAAGATGAGCCTGACGCTGGCAAAGCGTACTGCGACTGGGCGACAAAGCTTGCTCACGAGTGGCGAGAGGTGCGTAACTTTTGCGGGGCTCATTCTGGTCTAGTCGTCTTTGCAGAAGGTGAGTTTGAAGCTGCATTGCTATCGAGAATTGATAACGCGCGCGCTGATTTAGAAGCGGCCTCTAGCCAGACTTAATCGAAAGGCCTAATCGATATGCATTTACGGCAACTGTAAAGCTTGGGACAAGTTACAAAAGTTGTGTAACGATACTAGCGGCTTGAATCCATTACTATTTACTAGTGACTTGTTTATCAAATGATGTACTATCATAGAGTTTACAATTAAAATTATTAGGG
>NZ_JAPEHS010000056.1:0-16950 GCF_028823565.1 Psychrobacter sp. A3 | reverse complement strand
TTGCGCCTTGTCTGGAACAATTTTAGCGATCAGCAGTGCCTATTTGTGAATGTGCAACACGCCCTATAAATAAGCAGCACCACAAATTATTGTCGTACTGCCTTAGTGGTCTTACTATCGTTTTTATCGAGTTGACGATCACCGCCGTCTTTATTTTTTAGTTGGACGCTGAAAGTTCTCTTTTTGCGTTTGCCGAGCGCGGCCAAACGCTAAGGCACTAGCATCGACATCCTTGGTAATCACCGAGCCTGCCGCTACAGTCGCTGTATCACCGATGGTAACCGGCGCCACCAAGCTGGCATTGGAGCCGATAAAGGCGTTGTCCTCGATGATGGTTTGTGACTTATTGGCACCATCATAATTACAGGTAATGACACCTGCACCGATATTGACACCTGTCCCGACAGTCGAGTCGCCCACGTAGCTTAAGTGATTGACTTTGCTGCCCTGACCGATGGTGGATTTTTTGATTTCGACAAAATTACCGACTTTGCTCTGGTCTGCTAGTACGCTTTCAGGTCGCAAATGCGCAAAAGGCCCGACATCGACACCAGCGCCAATCTTGGCATGATCAATGACGCAGTAGGGTTTGATATGACAAGCATTGCCGATATGAGCGTTTTTGATGACGCATCCTGCCTCGATATAGACATTGTCGCCTAAGGTACAATCACCCTCAAACACCACGCCAACATCGACAAACACATCTTGACCGGCGCTTAGGGTCCCTCGAATATCGACACGACTAGGATCGGCAAACTGCACGCCAGCTTCTTGTAAGTCGGCGACTAACTTTCCTTGCCACGTGCGCTCTAAGCTGGCGAGCTGCTGACGATTGTTGACGCCTTCAATCTCAAAGGTATGCTCAGGCTCGATCGCAGCGATGGCGATACCATCGGCCACGGCCATCTTGACGATATCTGTCAGATAGTATTCTTGTTGGGCATTGTCATTTGATAGTTTCGGCAAGTATTTATGAAGAAGGGCGTTATCGACGCAGTAAATGCCGCTATTGATCTCTTTGATGGCTTGCTCATCAGCGCTGGCATCTTTTTGCTCAACGATGGCCTCGATATTACCGTTGTTGTCACGTTTGATGCGGCCTAGCCCAAACGGGTTATCTACCGTTAGCGTCAGCATCGACATGCCATCGGTATTGGCCGATTTTAATGCGGTTAACGTCTGGCAACTGACCAATGGTACATCACCATAAAGAATCAGACTTTGACCGTCTTTTGGCAAATCAGACAGCGTGACCTTGACCGCATGCCCGGTCCCTAGCTGCTCAGTTTGCGCTACCCAAGTAAGGGCTGACTGGGCATACTGGGCGGTGATTTCAGCTTTGACTTGCTCGCCGCCAAAACCATGCACGATGATGGTCTCATCGACCGTCAGCTGGTGACAGGTGTCTAAAACGTGAGCGAGTAAAGACTTGCCAGCCAGTGTCTGCAGGACTTTGGGTTTGGCCGACTGCATACGTGTGCCTTTACCCGCTGCTAGGATAATTACCGAAAGAGGAGAAGTCATAATGGCCTACAAATGTAACAAGATGTGATTTGAATTATAACGTAAATGCGTGACCAACCAAACTGCTAAGTCGTGACATCTTTGTAACGTCTTATTTGCAGCGTCACGAAATGTGCTAACGACTCATAGCAGCATCAGTTAGCAAGTGATAATACGCTACTATAAAGAGCAATCCAAACAATTGCCGCCATGATGCCTGCGATGATGTCATCGAGCATGATACCTAAGCCACCGGCGACTTTTTTATCTGCCCAGCCGATCGGTGGTGGCTTGATGATGTCAAAAAAACGAAACAGGATAAAGGCGATAAGAAGCGCGATGAGAGAAGAGGTTTGGCTGATATTTTGCCAAAAACTGCTATCGGCAACGCCCATATAAGACATCGGTAGCAAGGTGAGCCACATACCCGCCCATTCATCCCAGACGATATGCGGGTTGTCGTGACCGCCCATCAGAGTGGAGGTTCTGCCGCATATTGAGTTACCAACGACACAAGACAATACAGTGATTATCAAAAACGGCAAAAAACCGAAACTCATAAGCGGTATCGCGACGAGTAGCCCGCCTACTGTTCCCCATGTGCCAGGGGCACGGCGCGGCAGGCCACTACCGAGACCAATACCGAGCCAATAAACCGCACGATCGAGCGTGCTGGCCGTGGCAGGTAGAGGTGGGCAGTCATTGGCTTGCCGGATATCAGGCTTAGATAGATCATGATCGGTCATGGATTAACCTGCAAAGTGTTGGTAACCCGTCAGCGTGGGCCATGTGGCAAAAGGGGCGGGGTGCGTCGGTGTTACCCGTTGTCCTTGATAATACAGCTCAGCATGCACGTTGGTTGCCGTGTCTGCCTTGGCCAATGTTATCACCTCGCCAATACAAGTCACTGGCGTGTCACTGATATCGTTGACGGGTGGCTCGATATCAGCAGGTAAAGTAAAAGCCAGCTCATAGTCGTCGCCACCTGCCAGCTGGCATAGTAA
Organism: Psychrobacter sp. A3; assembly: GCF_028823565.1. Lineage (NCBI taxonomy): Bacteria > Pseudomonadati > Pseudomonadota > Gammaproteobacteria > Moraxellales > Moraxellaceae > Psychrobacter > Psychrobacter sp. A3. The sequence goes on along the minus strand of NZ_JAPEHS010000056.1, from coordinate 14,440 downwards.
GCGCTCAGATATATCCACGCTCGCTAACGCTTGGCTGGTTGGCAGCTGCTCTAAATCAAGACGTATGCCAACGCCACTTTGCTCGCAGATATGCCCAAGGTCTTGATACAGACCATCAGAGATATCGATCATCGCTGTGGCGCCCACTTTGGCCAGCGCGGCCCCTAAGGTGATACGCGGCGTCGGCATGTGCAAGCGATGCGCCAGCGCTATACCTTGGCTGCTATCAGGATGCTGCAGCGCATATGCGGCATCCCCAAGCGTGCCTGATACATAGACTTTATCACCGACTTGCGCGCCTGAGCGATAGACGGCTGGTGTATCAGCGGCTAAAAACCCTTGCGCGCTAACGCTTAACACTAAGTTATCGCTGCGCGTGGTATCACCGCCTATCAGGGTCACGCCAAAGAGCTGGCAGGCATGAAACAAACCCTTGGCAAATTCAGTGAGCCAAGTCTCATTTACCAAGCGCTCAGGCAATGCCAGCGCCAACAAAATACTGTGCGCCGCCGCACCCATCGCAACGATATCTGAGACATTGACCGCGACCGCTTTATAGCCAATTTGAAAGGCTAATTGATTTACTTCATCCCAATCGGCGCTAAAATGCCGCCCTTGAACGAGAGTATCAATGCAGCTGACCAAGCGCGCGCCTGTAGGCACGCTCATCACCGCCGCGTCATCACCGATGCCTTTTTCGACGTCCGTTGCCGCGCGTGCTGGCGATATTTGCATCTGTGCAAAGATGCGCTCGATCAGCTCAAATTCATTCATGGTTAGTCTTTACTTTTTTCGTCTGAATTGACAAGGTTTGAGTCCTGTAGCCCAACATCGGCGGCAGTGCTCTCAGCGGTAGGCGTGGCTGCTGCCTCATTATGTTCTTGCGCACTGGCTTTTTTGCTGGCTCTATAATCACTGATATTTGCCTGAGCCTTGTTAGCACGTGGCCGTTTAATGGCTTTATTGGCACTGATACGAGGTTTGCCAGTTGTGGTCGGCGTTTCGCTGGTGTCGTCAGCGTTAGTGACAGCCTTGGTTTCATCAGTAGTTTGCGGCTGCGGCTGTGCGGCGGATGCAGCGGCTTTTTGTGAGCTGCGGCGGTTGGCCTTGATGTCGGCCTGTACTTCGATGTCGCGCAGATCTGTGGCCATTTTATCGAGCACCGCATTGATTAACTTGTGCGCGTCAGTGGCGCCAAAGTGATTGTTGAGCTTCATTGCTTCATCTAGTACCACTTTATAAGGAATCTCTAAGCGGTTTTGCAGCTCGTAGGCACCAATCAATAAAATAGCATGCTCAACGGTGTCTAATTTATCGATATCGCGATCGAGATGCTGGCTGATAAGCGCATCTAATGCCTCGATTTGTTCGGGAATATCGCGCATCATTTCGTGATAGTAGCCGATATGTACCGTATGCATGGCGTTGGTCGCACGGGTGCGCGCGGCGATATCGTGCGGCGCATTGTCTTTCCAGCCAAGCTTACCGTCTTTATCAAAACGGCGGTCGGTGACCAGCCATTCATATAAGCCTTGCATAGCAAAGCGTCTGGCTTTACGCACAGCGGTGTGACTGGTCTTATAAGAAGACTCACTCATATCAAATTTTTGCTCACCTGCACTGCTGCTTGCGAGACGAGTCGCTTCAGCTTGTTGGTCATTGGTTTGTGCGGTTTTTGCAGCGTTGATGGCGCGCTTGAGTTGGTCAGTCATAGGGGGTAAATACCTGAATGTTAAGTGGCTATTTTGAGTAACTGCTTTTATTAACTATTTTTTGATTGACTGTATTTATCAATTATTTAACGACTATTTAATATAGATACCAATAGCGTCAGGGTACAATCAGCTTGATTGTAAAAAATAGCCTGTGATAAGAAAAGCATAGACGTTTGAACTAAAAATGTTAAATAGTAATCGACTGGCAGATGATGACAATCGAGTGTTAAAGCGAAATTGCAGCGCTTTGTCGGCAGTGCCGCGAGCTTTAAGACACTGACGCCACGAGTTTTTAACCCATCAGCGCCAATCAAAAACAGTAAAACAATAAATAATGAATCTATAAAACGACTGCGATATGGTAGATTTAATTGAAAAATGTTATAGCGCTACTGGTATAAATTGTCCTTGCGTGCTGTATACACAGAGGCTGCGAAAAATTCATCCCAGTTATGCCAGCTTTGTTTTCAACTGACTATACTACGCGTCATTATCATTTTCGTAATCATCATCAATATCTAACTGTGATAAAACCGCTAGCATCTCAAGAACGACCATTGCTGCTTCTGAGCCTTTGTTACCCGCTTTGGTGCCTGAGCGCTCAATCGCCTGCTCGATGCTGTCGGTGGTGATGACGCCGTTGGCGACAGGGATATTATAATCAATTGCAACGCTGCTCAGACCCTTGGCTGACTCGCTAGCGACAAAGTCAAAATGTGGCGTGCTACCACGGATGATTGCCCCGAGCGCAATGATGGCATCAAAACGATCTGACTCAGCGGCACGCTGGGCAACGAGTGGTAGCTCAAAGGCACCTGGCACACGAATCACAGTGATGTTGCTGCCCAATACGCCATGACGTAGTAGAGCGTCGATAGCACCGTCGACTAATGATTCAACGACAAACCCATTAAAACGGCCAACGACGATACCGATACGCGCCGCTTCGTTTTGGTGCAAGTTACCATCGATATGGGTAATATCGTTGCGCTGCTGCTGTAAATTTGACATAAAAAATCCTTTGAATAAGTAGTATTATAAGCAAAATTTTTGTACAAAATCTCGATTGTTTTCAATAGTTAACTGACAAAAATAAATAAGTAGCGCTATGATAACATTTTTTGTCAAGGCAGTTGTATTTTACCAAGCTTATAGGCGCATGGGTATGCCTTGTGCTGCCATATAGGCTTTGGCCTCCGATACGGTGTATTCGCCAAAGTGAAAGATACTGGCCGCCAACACCGCATCAACGCCGCCTTCTAAGACGCCTTCGGCCAAATGTTGCAGATTACCCACGCCGCCAGAGGCAATGACAGGAACATTGACACGGCGGGTAATCTCACGCATCAGTGCCAAGTCATAGCCTTTTTTGGTGCCGTCACCGTCCATCGAAGTGACCAATAGCTCGCCTGCGCCAAGATCGGCCATTTTGCTTGCCCAAGCGACGGCATCGATCCCGGTAGGCTTACGCCCGCCATGGGTAAAAATCTCCCAGCGTGGGGTGAGTACGCCATTCGCCTCTACGTCAGCGACACGTTTGGCATCGATAGCGACGACGATACATTGATTGCCAAATTTCTGCGCCGCCTCTCCGACGAACTCAGGCGTGAAAACTGCTGCTGAGTTAATCGCCACCTTGTCCGCGCCAGCATTGAGCAGGTTACGAATATCAGCAATTTTGCGCACGCCGCCGCCCACAGTTAAGGGGACAAACACCGTCTCCGCCATACGCTCGACAGTATGATAAGTAGTATCACGCTCATCACTGGTGGCAGTAATATCCAAAAAGGTAATCTCATCAGCGCCTTGTTCGTTGTAGCGCTGCGCTACTTCGACAGGGTCGCCAGCGTCTTTGATATCGACAAACTGTACGCCTTTGACCACGCGGCCATTGTCCACGTCCAAACAAGGAATGATACGCTTTGCTAACATAGGGTCTTTCACCTTATAATCAATTCAACCATAAGCGCTAGTCTAGCAAAATCGCTGCCATATCAGGCAGGTTTTCACAAGATTATTATGCTATTTATGATGGTTTGCTGATGCGTGGGACGATTATTGTCATTAGCGTCCAGATTTATTCTATTTATCTTCTTATCCAATTGCCAAAGTGAGATGTCATGTCCGTCTATACTCAGTTAACTGATGATCAATTTGCCGCCTTTTGCCAACGTTTTGGCGTGTCATTTGCCCGCGCCATTCCGATTACCCAAGGTATCAAAAACTCTAACTGGTTTATTCAAACGACGGACGATGTCGATGGCGCGCATGCTTATGTGTTTACTTTGTTTGAAGAGCGCCCGCCAGAAGACATCGAAAAAATGGCAGCGATATTAAATCAACTAGATGGCAAGCTGCCGGTCGCTGCCCCGTTGGCACTGGTAGCATTAGGTGCTGATGATAACGCTGATACGAAAAAACGCTATGTCATTCATTATGAGGACAAAGCAATCACCTTGGTGCCGTGCTTGTCTGGCGCGCATCCGCAAGAGACCACGCCTGCGATGTGTCATGAGATCGGCGCGGCGTTAGCGATGCTGCATGAGACCTTGCAAGCGCTACAACCGGCACAAGACTACGGCGTGCCCCTCTATCCGTGGAGCGAGGTGCGCGACCGTGAAATGCAGTTTATGCCCGGCGATGAAGCCAAGCTCATGCGCGATATTTGGCAAGCTTACTCAAATCTACCTCTGACCGACTTACCAAAGGGCTTGTGTCATCTTGATATGTTCGCTGACAATACGCTATGGGACTTGACTAAAGGGCAGGAAAAGCTAACAGGTCTATTAGATTTTACTGAGGTCAGTGTCGAGCACTATGTGATGGATATCGCCATTACCATCAATGATTTTTGTACCACGTGGGGCGATGCTGAGCAAGGCGAGCTGGTACATTTTGATCGTCGTAGGATGGCAGCGTTTTTAGAAGGATATGAGTCAAAACGCCCGCTAAACCGCGATGAAAAACGCGCGTTACCTGTTATGCTTGCCAAAGCGGCGGTGATTTTCTGGCTTTTGCGTCTTAATGTCATTCATTATAACCGTACCGAAGGTCGGACGGGCGACAATATCATGGTGAAAAATCCTGACCTTATGAAGCGTCTGGCCGCTTATCACTGGGCGCATGTCGAAAAAGCGCAAAAGACGGTATTTGTCTTATCAAATGATAAGCGCGACAATCAACTCATGGGTATATTTAGTGATATCACCCACGCTGAGCAAGCGCGTGCCACTTTAAGTAATCGTCGTGACATCAGCATCAAAGAATATACGCTCGATCAATTGGCGTAAGTTTTCTTGCTCAATACTATTTTTTGCATCAAAACCACAGAGGCGACCCTATGACCGATCAAGTTGATAACTGGCACAAACTGGCACGCTATGACACCAATATGCAAGGTGAGCTGCATGCCAATCTACTGCGTAATAACGGTATCACTGTGTCCTTGCAGCCGCTAAGCGCGATGCCAGGGATGAATTCAGGTATTGTGCTGTGGATACAAGATACCGAGCTGGCGCATGCCAAACGTATCTTGGACAATATCGATACCGAAGGCGCGACGCCCTATGAGATGTTTGATGAAGGGGTAGAAAATGGCGCAAGCGCGACTGTACATCCTACAAAAAACGACGACCATAACGACAATCATGATGGTGATCTATAAATGTGCCAGCTTTTAGGAATGAAACGACGACCATAACGACAATCATGATGGTGATCTATAAATGTGCCAGCTTTTAGGAATGAACTGTAATACTCCAACCGATATTGGGTTTAGCTTTGCAGGGTTTCGTCGTCGCGGCGGTATGACGGACAGTCATGAGGACGGTTTTGGTATTGCTTTTTTTGAGCGTAGCGACTGCACCAATAATGGCGAGACGGCAAACGACTCAACAGGGCTACGTTTGTTTCATGACAATCGCCCAAGCCACCTGTCGCCAGTGGCCGATTTGGTCAATAATTATCCGATTAAGGCCATGAATGTCATCGCCCACATTCGCAAAGCCACGCAGGGACAAAACTGTCTGGCAAATACCCATCCTTTCGTGCGTGAGGTCTGGGGTGAGCAGTGGGTATTTGCGCATAATGGTCAGATGAATAAAGCCTTTATCGAGCGCTGTCAGCGGCTACAAGACAATGGTAACGCCGGGCATTGTCAGCCTGTCGGCAGCACCGACTCAGAAATAGCGTTTTGTTATCTGGTCAATCGCTTAAAAAGCACTTTTAAGACCCGTCCTGACGACCAGACGCTGTTTAACTTTTTGACCACGCAGTGCCGTTATTTGTCGGCCAACGGTTTGTTTAATTGTCTAATCTCCAACGGCCGCTGGCAATTGGCGTATGCCGGTAGCTTATTGTTTTATCTGACCCGCCAAGCGCCATTTGGCGAAGCGAAACTGGCGGACGATGACTTGGCGATTAACTTTAGCGATGTCACCACCGATACCGATAAGGTGACGATTTTGGTGACCGTGCCATTGACTGAAAATGAAAAATGGCAACAGTTGGCGGTCAATGAATGTCTGATATTCTCTGAGGGTGAGATTATTTATAAAGACAGCCCAAGCCAGCGTAAGTTTTTGACCATTGACGAAGGGATTGCGGTGGCACGAGCCGTTGGAGCGAGTGTTTAAGATATACCTAAGAGGTTTTTTAGATGGGAAATGTTAAAGACTTTTATGTTTTACGCTACTTCGTAGTCGATGAGGGTGCTAGTTTATTGCCTCCTAAGAAAGTACCTGATATTAAAGGCGAGACTATTTTAGAAGCTTTGTTGTCTAATACTCGCTGGGAGACAAGAGGTACTGAGTTTCAGTTTATTGGATTTTCTAAAGAGCCAATAGATGAAGAGTCATTTTATGTAGGGAAAATCGCTAAACTAAAAAAAGCCCATCTTGGAGTTGAAACTTCAGAAGATATAGTTGACCAAGAAGCAGATGACTGGAAGGCTGTAATATTAATTGTAGATGTTAAAAACCAGTTTATTTTTGCTAGAAAGAACTCAAAATTTGGAGATTTAAGTCATATATGTAACTCTATACAAAAGGGTATAAATAACATAGTTATACCTGAATATAATCATAAGGTTTTTGTTGAGCCATTACCATCTAAAGGAAAATTTTGGGAAGTGGTTGAGAATAGCGAAAAGATATACAAAGTAGAACTAGTGATGATATCTCCTAATATTATGGAGACTAACAAAACAGCTCGTAACGCTCTGAGTGATATGAAAAATTTGTTTAATCAAGATAAGACTAGAATAATAATGGAGAATTCAGAAGGAAAGCTTATTGTTCCGTATGAGCCTATAGATGATTATGTTGACTATATAGAAGAAGGAGAAGGGCGTTGGGAGCTTGTAACAGCTGACAATAAAACTAAAAAGAAAGAAAAATATACAAGTGATGGAACTCCAGAGATACTAGATATTGATGTAGAAGATATAGATAGAGAAAATGAGAAGCTAATGGACAATAGACAAATAGAAATGTACGAAGTTGAAATGTCTAAAAATAACAATTTTTTGAAAAAATTTAAAAGATATATAGAGGGTAAGGTGAGGAAAAATTGAAAATAATCCTAATTATTCTTATTTTGAGTTTACTAATATTAGGTGTTTCTAATATTTTAGGGTTATTTTTGGTTTTTTGTAAAGGGTTTGGTGGTTTACTGGTTTTATACGGTGCAATGACTGCTGCAACAGTCACTATATCATTGTCTCTATATAATCATATAGATAATATAATCAAAGATATACCCGAAAAACTAAAATATAAAGATAAAAATCTATATTATAAAGCTATTGATAGTTTGGAATTACTAAAAACAGAATCTTTATCTAATACTGGGGTCGCTGTATTTAATGTTTGTTTATACCTACTAGTGCAAAATATAAAGGTTTTTTCTTGTGATAATGCAGGATTATTCAGTTATATAAATTTGCTAGTATCGATATTTACATTAATGTCTTTTATTTATTTACTATATGATCTTTTAAATGCATTTAAAGTCTCAAGTAAGTACAGAAGTATTATAAAAAAAGGTTGAATACTCAGCATGTCAATTACATCCACCTCCCACAACATCGTTTAAACTTCTCACCCGAGCCGCAAATACACGGCTGTTTCTGTGTGACAGTCATAGGAACGGTCGGGTCGAGAAAATACCAACGCGCATCATGATGGGCTTTACTTACTACCTTTACAAAGGCCGACAACTCGTGATGCGCTTGCAAGCCATTAGGCGTTCTAAAATAAGCTTTGAATTCAACCTGCGCGTGTCGTTTGCCAGGATTTGCTCTGTGTTCTACAATTTCTAATCCTGCCCAATCGGTCTTAATGGCCCATTCCTCAATTGCTGTCACATCAAGTAAGCTTTGCTGCGCGGGTAGTGTGGTTTTGACGATGTATTCTGGCTTGATAAGCACAAAAGCGCTATAACGCGTGCGCATCAGACGCTCCGCCGTTTCTGCCTGTACGCCGTCAGTTTTATCCGCTTCTTTATTTAAAACGCTGTCATGATAAGGCTGACAGCAGTCTTTATAAAGTAGGGGCGCGGTGGTGGTTTCTGACGCAGGGTTGATTTGGCAAGGGCAGGTTTGGAGGGCGGCAGAAGTCGACATAGTGTACTCTCATTATTTATCATTTTTTGCTGGTAGTGGCGGTAGCTTAAGCTTTGCCCAAGCTGCAGGATCACTGACCTGCTGCCAAAAGGTGTCAAACGGCGGCGCTATATATAACAATAACGCCAAAATAACGTATAGCAGCAAATACCACCATTTGTCTTTATGCTGATAAAACTTCATCGCCGTACCCGATGAGCGCTTCATTTTCATATTGGACAAATTGACGCTATACAACTCATCTAGAGCCAAATGCACCATCGCGCCACCAAATAAAAACAGACCATAAAACCAACTGGTTGTCAGCGGTAGATGCAGACCATAATAGCTTAGACAGGTTAACCCCAGTCCAAGTATCGCCATATAAGGCACAGAGTGGATAACGCCGCGATGTACGGTCATGGTGGTAAAAATATGAAAGATCACATAACGCATAAAACCATAACCCGCCAGCCATAATGCGATCAATGCGAGCAAGCTCAAATCACTACGCCAATGCATGACCAAGCCAAAGGCAAAGACAAACGAGGTAATATTAAAACCCAGCTTAATCGGTGTTGAATTATCTGAATCCAAATCTGGTAGCAATCCACCAATGGTACCAAGCGCCACGCATACTAAAAACCCTGAATCATCAATCAATCCAGCTTTATAAACCGTCAAACTCAGGGTGCCGCTGATCATAAAAGCGACATTTAAGTGGGTATTAAAATTTGCCATAAAAACTCATCAATAAATAGCGCGCGAACACAACGTTTCGAGCTGCCCGTCTAGCCGTAAAAAAGCGCACCATGATACCATAAGCCGCCCATCGCCCATGAGAGATAGTTTGATATGACTGCCAGTAACCTGCCTCCTTTGCATCGTTTAGATGCGCGTTTTGACAAGCCTTTACCAAACGATTCGTCTATACAGGCGTCAGCCGTAGCGGCAAGTAGACTTGATGACAGCTTCGCCCAGATTGACTGGCGTGCGCCGTGGCTTGGTCATGTGCAGCAGTTAGATGCCATTAGTCAAGCCATCACTCGGCTTAGTGCGGCGAGTAACTGGAGCATGGAGCGCGCTGATACTCAAAGCTCTGCTCCTGAGACTCAGGCCCTTGATATCAGCCTTACCCAAAACACGCCAGACATCATCGCGAAAGTATTAAATACCGCATTACATCAGCAGGCAGCCGACGTGCAGCAGCAACTGCCGCACACCAAGCCTGCATATAACCATAAGGCGCAGACTTTACAGTTTGTCTCGCAAGATGCGTTGCCAGAGGGCGAGGCTTACGAAAGTTTTATCGGCAGTACGGGCAATATCCCGACGCGTGATAACTTACACGACTTATTTAACGGCAGTATTTGGCTGACTTTTCCTAAGACCAAAGCCCTGCTAAACCACTATCATATGCTTGAGATTGAGCAGCAAGGGGTCGGTGCCAGTCGAGGGCGGGTGCGCGATACCATCACTGTGTTTGATGAAAACGGCGCGGTATTGGTTACCGCCAGTCCTAGTATTGGCGAGGCGTTGATTGGCTTTGACTGGCAGGGCAGCTTGGTACAGCCGCGCACGCAGTGGGATGACCCTATAAGTCCTAGTCCAAACGCGCAAGCGGCGGTCTATATCTTTGGTCATGCCCTCCTTGAGCAATTGATAGCGCCGCGTAAGCCCTTGTGCGCGCATAGTGTGGTCATCAGCGTCAACCAAGATTTCTTTGCCTTGTCAACGCAGCAGCGCATCGCCTTTTTGGATAATAAATTGGCTGATTATATGAATGAATTATTATCAAAGGACGCAGTCACACCGCGTCATTTATCGCCATTGCCCATTTTAGGTGTGCCGCATTTTTGGGCCGAGAATGAAGATTCTCATTTTTATGATGATACATTTGTGTTTCGTAGTGGTCGCCGTAAAAAATAATAAAAATGGATTTTTCTAGCCCATATTAATAAAGCGCTAACACATTGTTACAGTTACGATTGTGCCACGATTTGACTACGTCCAGACGTTAACAAAGCATTATATATTTGTTATGGTAAAAACAAGTTGATGTCAGGTCTTACAAGCACTTTTACAGCTTGGGGTGATAAAAACATATATCTTAGGATTTTGTCTTACATGGTTTTGTAATAATGAATGTTTTTAGTGCCTACTTTGACACAGTATTTCTTTAATAAACCACCATTTATTGAGCCACCAATATCCACATAAATGCTAACTTGTAATTGGCCATTTATGTTTAGGATTTATAACAACGATAAGGAAGCTACCATGAGTGATATCTTTAATGTAAAAGACACCATTTCGGTCAATGGCAAGGAGCACGCCTATTATAGCTTGCCCAAACTTGCCCAGACTTACGACAATATCAATACGCTACCATACTGTATGAAAGTCGTACTAGAAAACCTATTGCGTAACGAAGATGATGGTCAGTCTGTCGGCAAAAACCACATCGAAGCAGTGGCCAACTGGGACGCTGGCGCTGAGGCGTCCAAAGAGATTGCCTTTATGCCGGCACGTGTGGTGCTGCAAGATTTCACCGGCGTGCCATCAGTCGTCGATCTGGCAGCGATGCGCGATGCGGTAGTAGAGCTGGGCGGTCGTGCTGAGCAAATCAACCCCTTTATCCCCAGTGAGCTGGTCGTTGACCACTCGGTACAAGTGGATGCTTATGGCCGCGAAGATGCGCTGGATCTCAACGAAAAGATTGAGTTTAAGCGTAATAATGAGCGTTATGAGTTTCTCCATTGGGGCCGAAATGCCTTTGAGAACTTTGTCGTTGTCCCGCCAGCGACGGGTATCGTGCACCAAGTCAACCTTGAGTATCTTGCGCGCGTGGTCATGGCAGCAGAGGTCGATGGCGAGCTGACCGCCTATCCTGACACGGTGTTTGGTACCGACAGTCACACGACGATGATTAATGGTATCGGTGTGCTTGGTTGGGGCGTTGGCGGTATTGAGGCCGAAGCGGCGATGCTCGGTCAGCCGTCTTCGATGCTGATTCCGCAAGTGGTTGGTTTTGAGCTGACAGGCAAACTCAGTGAAGGCGTCACCGCGACGGATCTCGTCTTGCGTGTGGTCGAGATGCTACGAGCACATGGCGTAGTTGGTAAGTTTGTCGAATTCTACGGTGAAGGCTTGCATCAAATGCCATTAGCGGATCGGGCAACGATTGCCAATATGTCGCCAGAATACGGCGCGACTTGTGGTATTTTCCCGATTGACCAAATGGCGATTGACTATCTGCGTCTATCAGGCCGTGACGAAGCGCAAATTGAGCTGGTCGAAAAATATGCCAAGGCACAGGGCTTATGGCATGATGCCGATACGCCAGCGGCGACTTACTCAAGTAAGCTAGAGCTTGATCTGTCCTCTGTCCAGCCAGCACTGGCAGGCCCTAATCTGCCGCAGCAGCGTATCAACTTATCTGATATGCACGAAAAATTCGGCGAAACGCTACAAAAAATGACCAAAGATCGCAAGTCAGAAGTCGAAGGCAAAGTACGCTTTGACCAAGAAGGCGGCGAGCAAGAGCAAGCGGAACACTTGGCAGCTGAACCCAACATCGACGTTGATACCGAAACTGACGATAGCAAAGGCTACCAGCCAGCCAATAACGTGTTCTCTAACATCAGTATCGATGATAAAGAGCATAAGCTGCGCGATGGTTCCGTCGTGATTGCAGCGATTACTTCTTGTACTAACACCTCGAACCCTGCGGTTATGATTGGTGCTGGATTGGTCGCCAAAAAGGCCGCTGCCAAAGGTCTAAAAGCCAAGCCTTGGGTCAAGACCTCACTGGCGCCCGGCTCAAAAGTAGTCACCGATTATCTTGAAAAAACCAAGCTGATGGATGAGCTCGAAAAAACAGGCTTTTATTTGGTCGGTTACGGTTGTACCACGTGTATCGGTAATTCAGGTCCGCTTCCTGATGTGATCGAAAAAGGCATCGAAGAGAACGATTTAGTGGCAGCTGCAGTACTCTCGGGTAATCGTAACTTCGAAGGTCGTATTCACTCACACGTCAAGGCCAGCTACCTGGCATCGCCGCCATTGGTTGTCGCTTATGCCTTAGCAGGTACAGTCGATATTGACTTGACTACCCACCCACTCGGTCAAGATCAAGACGGCAACGATGTGTACTTAAAAGACATTTGGCCAACGTCAGATGAGATCAACGAGCTGATTGCCAATAATATCGATGCTGATATGTTCCGTAAAAACTATGGTGAAGTGTTCGATGGTAGTAAAGAATGGAACGCGATTAGCTCAGCCGATAGCCAGCTATATCCATGGGATGAAGGCTCAACGTACATCAAAAACCCACCGTTCTTTGATGGTATGACCATGGAGCCAGAAGGTATCCCTGATATCGAAGGTGCGCGTATCTTAGGTCTGTTTGGTGACTCAATCACCACTGACCATATCTCGCCTGCGGGCAATATTGATCCAAATTCACCAGCAGGTAAGTACCTGCAAGAGCGCGGTGTGATGGAAGCGGACTTCAACAGTTATGGCTCACGCCGTGGTAATGATGCAGTCATGACTCGTGGTACCTTTGCCAATATCCGTATCAAAAACCAAATGATGGGCGGCAAAGAAGGCGGTTATACCTATTACTTCAAAGATGACAAGTCGACGCTACAAGATGGCGAAGAAATGGCTATCTATGATGCAGCGATGAAGTATAAAGAAGATAAGCGTCCACTCGTCGTCCTCGGCGGGGCGGAGTATGGCTCAGGCTCTAGCCGTGACTGGGCAGCGAAGGGTACGATTTTGCTTGGTGTCAAAGCGGTACTGACTACCTCATTCGAGCGTATTCACCGCTCAAACCTCGTCGGTATGGGCGTGCTGCCATTGACTTTCAAAGATGGCGAAAACGCTCAAACCTACAAGCTCGATGGCTCTGAAGTGCTGAGCATCACTGGCCTAAACAATGGCGAGAGCAAAACCGCTCAAGTCACTGCCACCCGCGCCGACGGCTCGACTGAAACCTTTGAGGTCAATGTCGGCCTGCAGACACCAAAAGAGCGCGAATACGTACGTCATGGCGGCGTACTGCACTATGTATTGCGTCAGCTCGCAAGTGACAGTAAAAACGCTGCGTAATGGTTGATTAGCTTTTAAATAATACAAAGCCCAATTCCAGTAAAGTCTGGGATTGGGCTTTTTTTATGAGTAGTTAGATTTTATACAAATCAGCTTATTTAATCATTATTTGTAGCTTTTTTACCCCTTCTCAGTAAGCAACTTAACTCCCAAACCAATAAACACCACGCCGCTTATTTTATTTAAAAGAACTTCGATAGCTGGGTTTTTTCTCAAGTTGGCACTAAACTTTGAGGCCAGTAAGGCAAGGCACGAACACCATACAAAGCCCGTCAGCGCAAAACTCAATCCTAAGATCAGAAATGACAAGGCGCTATGAGCATAGCTAGGATCGATAAACTGCGGAAAAAATGCAAGGAAGAATAGCGCGACTTTTGGGTTAAAGACATTGGTTAATACGCCCTGTTTGTATATTTGCCAGTGCGCGATAGAGTTGGCAGGTACCGATGGGCTACTTTTTGGTAAATGATTTGCCAGTAAAGAAGGCTGCTTGCTCATCAGCATTTTTATACCCAGATAGCACAAGTAGCTGGCACCGATATATTTTACAATCGTAAAGGCCAGAGGCGAGTTGATCAAAATGATCGATAGACCCAATGCGGCGAATACCGTGTGTACCAAGATGCCTGAGATGATACCGAGGACAGAATAAAACCCTGCTGCGCTGCCATGCGAGACGCTGCGGGTAATGATATACATCGTATCGGTGCCTGGAGTGAGGTTTAGCAAAATCGCCGCCAAGACAAAGCCCAGATAGTTTTCGATACCGAACATGGTTCATACTTCCTTGTGATAGCAATAATAGGGGAGTGTTTTATTTATCGTTTATTTCGTAGTTTACCTGGTATCGGTCGTCATGAGCAGCTCATATCGATGGTTTTTATAAATGACAAACGAAAAAAATCCCAGTCACCGGATGATGACTGGGATTTTTTAGTGTTCGCTTATTAGTCTAACCTGATGCTAAGCAAAAGTGCTAATAAGTGACGCCGAATAGTGGCGT
>NZ_JAPEHS010000055.1:0-17580 GCF_028823565.1 Psychrobacter sp. A3 | reverse complement strand
TGCAGAATACCCGTGAGCCGCTGATTTTGTTGGGTGACATGAATGATGTGACGAATAGCGTCACCACGCAGCTGATGACGGAGACGGGCGAGGTCAACTATGATAAAAGCATGCGCGATGTCGCATTGTTTGATGCTGCCCGTATTCAAGCGCGTTATGGCTGGATGAAAGATGTGGCTTATACTCATATTTACCAAGGTATGCCAGAGGTCATCGATCAATTATTTGTGTCAGAAGAGTTCTTACCTGATAGCAAGTTTTCGCTCGGTCAGGTAGAGCGGGTGGACTATTTTAATGATCATTTAAAATGGGATTATGCAGATAGGGTCATCGATCATGGTATTATAAGAGCGAAAATCAAACTAAATAATTAGCAGTATCATATAGTTATGTCTACATTGTTATGTTGTTGACTCATATATTATTTTTAACCCACTAAACTGCCTTGCTTGATAGTATACAAGCGTTTATGATGCCTCCTTATTGAAAGGGGTGGCGATGATAGCAATGAATTATTGTTAGTCAATCATCGTTATTTTTTATTTAAGACCAAACTTTCAATAAAGACCGTATTTATAAAATAGGGCGTAACATTAAGAGACTTACAATGAGCGAAAATAAAGACGAAAAGATTGAAGACGTATTGGTAGATTCGGAGCTGGCAAAAAAGCTGGTGCCAAATAAGTTTAAGTTTACCAGTCAACAGGGTCGTGCACGCCGTCAAAAGCTATTGGCTGGTGCCAAAAAGCTAAGCGAAACCCATGCTATTAACGATATTACCCTTGCAGCGGTGTGCGAAGAGGCAGGTATTCCGCGCGCATCTGCTTATCATTTCTTCCCTAATATCGAAGCGATATTTTTAGCGTTGCGTTTTTTGAACGCAATCGAGATATTAGAGATGGTAGAGACGGTCGATATCGGCAATTACGACAGATGGCAGGGGTATTTGACCGCGTTGATCGATAAGTGCGTGACAATCTTTCATAATGATGAAACCAAAGCCAAGCTGATCTATGATACCAATACTCCAGATTTTGAAGGAGACAGTTTCGGTGAAGATATCGATCATCAAATCGTAGACTTAGTATATAAGCGCTTATCAGAACGCTATGAGATGCCGAATTTTGATGATATTCAAGACACGTTATTGATTGCTTATAGCATCGTCAATGCGATCTTTACTTTGTCTTATCGTCGTCATCAAAGCATCACCAGTGACTATATTCAAGAAGCAAATACGGCATTTATCGCTTATTTGCGCTGTTATTTGCCAGAAAAGCTACCGCGTAAAAACCGTTAGTTGACAGTATGCTACTGGTCAAATAGTAACGAAAAAGCCGACATGTTCACTGCATAGTCGGCTTTTTTATGTCTGTACTTATGCTTGGTGCTTGGTGCTTAGTTAGCAGGGTAGGTGGCTTAGATAGGAGAGAGCGCTTGCCCATGACATGTGTCTTCTCCTGAGTCAAGAGGGGCGTACGCCTCATAATAGCGAACGATACGCGCTTGCAGGGCAACATTGGTCTGTGAGTCGTGAGCATTGACGTAGGCTTGGCGTGCTTGCTCAAGCCAGCGATCGGCCATGCGAAAATGAATCCCTGACTCTCGCCAGCCGCGCGCGCATTGATTGGTGGCCGCCCAAATCAGAGCCACTTCGCTAAACGCCATCTCACGCGGGGCAACAGCGATGCCGTCACTGTCTTTGAGGGCACTTATAGTTGCCCATAGGTCTGGTCGCATCAAGGCAGATATCGCAGGGATGTCTTGATGCAGGCTGATATCTTTTTCTGTGCCATTCTTTAATGATTGCAGTATGGACTCTGCCGTTTGGGCAGCGTAGGCACCAGCGGTAGAGCGGCTATTGATACTGTCCTGATGAATGGCGTAGTTCAGCCATGCTTGCGCTTTGTAGGCCCAGTAGCGCTGGCGTGCTGTCTTATCCGCTTGCTGATAGGGTTTTACCTGTGTGAGCATACAGCTCAATGCGCGCTGCTGAGTACTTTGGTATTGATAAGACGGGATGTGATTTTCTAAATTGCTATGGCAGTAATCATTACTTATCAGTGTGTTGGTTTTGACACGGTCGCTTGCTGCCAATGCTAATGAAGCAGACGTGAGTAGCAATACTGCGGACAGTGCCGTATAAAAAGAGCGTTTATAGATAGCTACTGTGCTGGCAGACTTCGACATATTACAACCCTTGTATTCAGGCAATCGGTTTTATTTTTTAAGTATTTGTCAATATCAGGACATACCCTAATCACTATATCAAACGTTTATCAGTATATATGAGCCAACTGAAAAATATCAGTACAGTAATAAAAAAATTGCCGCAGCTCAGAGCGACGACAATTTTGTCAGATTATAGCGTCGCGTTGCTCGGCAAACGCTTATTTTTGCGTGGGTCTTCGCGTTTGAATAAATCCTCATCAAACTTAAAGCGTAATCTGAAGTATGCGCCTTCTTGCGTACTGTCGTCATAAGCGATATCTTCATCCTCAAAACCCATAAAGTTATAACCAAGTGATAACCAGAGGTTAGTCATCGGGCTGTAGCCGACTTCTGCCCCAAGCATATATGACATATCATCGGCTTGCTCATTCCAGTAAGTCCCAGCTTGTAGACCTATATCCCAGCGCTCGCTGATGTCATATAAACCGCGTGCATAGGCAGCATGCGCGGTGTTTTCGCTGACGATATCATCAGCGTCGTATTGGGTATATTTGCCCGCATAGCGACCAGAGAGAGTAAGGGCGCGCGTTGGATGGTAGTTGCCGCTCCACGACCATATTGTTGTATCTTTTTGATATTGGTCAGTGCCAGTAGCATTGTCGTCTAAACGGTACTCAAGTTTTGCTAGCATGTCTAGCTGATTGCTATCATAGTCGCGATAGGCAGCGCCTAACTGAAAACGGTTGATGGTGCGATGGCCATCATCATAGTCGACCTGTGAGTAGATGTCCTTGGCAAGTAGGGTAATATCATCGGTATAACGATAGGCGATGCCTGCACTTCCTAATAAGGTGTCGCTGGTTTCGCCCCAACGTTTCTCAAAGCGTCCTGAGGCTTTGTAGTTTTCTTTGGCTAAGTATTCGACGCCAATGCCCGCTGCGGTCGCCGTATTGTCTATCTCGCCTTCTAGTGATTCGACGCGCTCAAACAAGGTGCTTAGGGTCAGACCTTCTTGCACGTACCATTTGTTTTTAAGACCGATAGCGGCTTCGGCTTCGCGCGCACTGATTGCATCACGCATGCGGTATTCGCTATAGACCTTGCCATCCTTCATGTAGGTAGCATCAAAGCCAGCAACAGTACGTTGGCGCTCGTCTGTATCATCAAGGCCATAACTGCCAGATAAGCTATTGATTAAGTCGTGACGCGCATACAAGCGACCGAGGTTACCCAGCGCTGTCTCACCGCCGATAGAGGTGGCGTTGCGCTCGCTATTGTCAATATCCTGCTCATACTCTGCAAATACCAAGCTATTATTTAGCTTGGGCAGGCGAGAGGTAATACGAGCACGAGCGGTGGTGCCTTCGATGTCTTTATCCGCATTGCTAACACCATTCAGTGCTGACTGGTTGATAATGTCATCGTTAAATAACGTATCGTCAGTGACGTCTACGACATCTGTGGCAGCTTGAGTGTTGCGTGAAGCGGCAGTAGCATCTTGCTTGTAGTAGCGCAGACCAACTTCGCCAACGATGTTTTTGCTCAGGCGCTGCTCGACACTGGCCTGTACGCCTTCACGCTTGGCATCAGTGGCGTGGTCTTCTGTGCGTACACCTTCTAGTTTTAAGGCGGTGTTTTTATCATTAAAGGTATGAGTGACTTCTACGCCAGACTCCGTGCGCCCAGCAGTAAGTGGTGATGCACCAGTGACAAACCCTTCATCTGCATCATTGTAATAAGCCTTGGCACGCGTGTTTTTCTTATTGTCAAAGTTAAGCTCAACACGTAAGGCATTGCCTTCTACATCAGTCTTATCTAATTCTGTCGTATTGATCTGATTGCTAGGCTGGAAGTTTGGATTGTCAGCCTTATTCATCGCATATTCAGCGACCAGCTTTAGCTTGTCATTCATCTTGATAACGGTATTAACACTAGCAAGCTGTTCTTTATTAAGCGGATCATCACTATTGACATAGCTGCCGCCGATAGCGATTTTGTCTGTCAGCTGTTGCTTCGCTGCGACACCGCCGACCCAATATTCTTCGCCGCCTTCATCCACTTCCACAGTGACGCGCAAGTAGATAGGATTGCCATCGAAGTCTTGGCTAGCGATAGGCGAATTCAAAAATAAGCTGCGGCTGATTGGGTCAATCTCATAATCCGCAAAACGCGTGAGGGTCTCACGGTTGACGATTAAGCCAGGGTTATTACGGTCGCGAGTGATCACTTCGATAGTTTCCGAGTTCTCTAACACGGCATCGAAGTCTTCAGCTAATGGGTAGGGACCTGAGATACCTAAACCGCGAGTTTCATTAACGCGCTGTGACGTGCTGGTCTCAGCGGCAAAGGCGGTAATACGGGTATTATCGTCCTCAAATTGCGCTTTTAGACCAGTCAAGGTGCGATTGTACTGACCAAGCTCAATCCCTTCATCGTTGTCGATTTGGGTTTTTAGATCACCGTACATCGCAAACGAGCGGCCTTTGTCCAAACGCACATAGAGCTTGCTGGTCGATTGGGCATCAAAGCCTTTGGCCGATGAGTCGCCATACACAGGATAATACTCGCCCGGCTCGATATCACGGAATAGGCGCTCGCCTTTTTTGTCACTATCATAGGCCAGTGTCAGCAGATAATCGCCGCGCACTTTGCCTTTTAGGAACATCGCCGCCCGACCAGTGGCTGAATAATCATCATTGCCTGAGATTTCATGCAGCTCTTGCTCGAACGCGCCTTGTGCGTCTGTGATATTGCTGCTATCAAAGTCTTTGAGAGAGATAGCACCTTCGACGATACCCACAGCGATCAGCGGGCGCAGCTTGGCAGTGAACTGTAGTGGAATGACTTGCTTGCTACTACCCGTATCGATGACCAGCTCACCTTTGCCTGGTGCGCTTGGCGCGATGACTGGTATTAATAGCTCGCCACCTGATACAGTAACTTGTGTACCGGCTTGATCTTGGCTGCTGTCTTTCAGATTGATACGACCGATATTAGTATCAAGTGTAAGAGAAGTAGTACCGATATAGGGGCGATTGTCGCGATCTTTTAGACTAATAACAACCTGATATTCGCTGATACCATCTGCTGGGACTAATTGTGCTTGCGTACGATAATCAATCGCTTGCAGACTATCAGGTGTTAATACGGTGATGGTCTGCTCTGAGATAACTTTGCCAGTCACGTCAGTAGCCACACCACGTAACGTATTGCTTCCGCGTTTTAGGTCAACCGCATAATAGTCAAAAGCCATTACATTTTGCTTTTCTTGCTCAGCAGTTTTACCGATTTGTTGTTCGGATACGGGCTTGCCATTGGCGTATAGAGTAAATATTGAACCAAGTGGTGCTTGTACCTGTACCATCTGCTTGTAAGTACTGAGCTGTTGACCTTCGCTCAAGTTGATAAACGAGACATCGTTATTGGCAACTTCTTTTAGATATTCTTCGAGCTCTTTTTCTGCTGGAGGTGCAACCGTTGTCACGGCCATGTCTACACGATTGGTCGCATCCCCAATCATATCGTTGACAATAGCAGAATCACAGTTGTTACCAAGGTCTAGGTCGCCATTGATATTGCAGCCACTTGCATCGACATTATCAGTCGTGTCGGCATCGTAGTTTGGCTCTAATGTTAGCGCTGTTTTTACCGCTTGCTCTAGCGTATCATTCTTAGCACTCACTGATTTGCTACGAGCGATTAACTCGGCGTTCAGACGCTCAGTACTATCGCCCATGCCGCCCACAATCGCAAAATCTGCACGATGTAGCTCGCCATATTTCAAATCGACAAAACGGCTGCCAGCATCACCCGCATTACGGTTGCTTTGGGTGACCAGCTCTGTTTCTCTAGGGATCGTAGTGGTATCTACTTTTAGTACGTGTGTTTTGGCACTGACCCCATAAAAGTTGTATTTACCTTCAGGATCAGTAACGATGAAGTTGCCGTTCTCCATATATATACGGACACCAGCAACCCCAAGCTCGCCGTCTTCTTTTTGCTGGATACCATCGCGGTTGATATCGTGGTAGACCTTGCCGATGATGATGCCGTCAGTATTCATGACGCCGCGTTCTACGTCGATTTTCCACTGTGCTTCTCTTGATACTAAGCTTTGGCCTTGCTCGTTGTTAGCAACTGCGATTGCACGGTTGATACCATCACCACCTAGTGATGAAGCACCGACAAGCACACGATAAGTAATTTTTTTACTTTCGCCATTTGCCATGTTTCCTAAGTTCAATACCTGATATTTACCATCAGCTTTAAACTCGGTGGTCTGTGCTTGATTGATATCAATATCAGTCGTTGGACTAACACGCACACTGCTATCGACATAAGCAAAACCGCGTGGTAATGCGTCTTTTAGCTGTACATCGTAAGCAGTAGCGTTACCATTGTTCGTGATATTGATGGTGTAGCTGACATAATCGCCGAGTTCAGCACTTTTTACTTCACTTTCCTTTGTGACAACTAAAGCTGGGTTGTCATCGACGATATTAATTTGTGAGCTCAGATCACTGATACGCACGGTGAAGTCAGACGCATTTGGCAGTTCATCAGCACCAGTACCAACCGAAGGGGCGATACAAGCATCTAAACTGGCAGTCAATGTGTCGCTGTTCAAGGTTTGGATAAGCTTATCATCAATAGCGTTAGCGTTGTTTTGAGTGGATGCTGATAGCTGATATTTACCTGTGTTATTACCGGTTTCTATAGCTTTAAGTGAATAGCTATCTCCAGTTTTTGGTGATTTGATGGTTACCCATACTTGATCAGGCTTGTCAGTTTGTACATTACATTGCGCATAGCTGGCACTGACATAAACGTCATCATTAATTTGTGAAATCGTTTTGCTTTCATCAAATTTAGGAGTGGTGAATTTGATACCAGATTCGATAATGACTAAACTATCGGTCGCACTCACGCTGGTCACTGACGGGTCTTCTAAGACAACTGCACCAATCTTAATGTCAGCAGTATCTCCATCCTTACCATTAGCATCT
Organism: Psychrobacter sp. A3; assembly: GCF_028823565.1. Lineage (NCBI taxonomy): Bacteria > Pseudomonadati > Pseudomonadota > Gammaproteobacteria > Moraxellales > Moraxellaceae > Psychrobacter > Psychrobacter sp. A3. The sequence goes on along the minus strand of NZ_JAPEHS010000055.1, from coordinate 10,402 downwards.
GATAGAGCTTGTACAATAAACTGAATGTTTTCACTCTGACCAAGCTTGATTTGGGCACTCATGTTATCAAGAATCAGTTGTGTATCACCACTATCGACAATGCCGTTTTTATTCAAGTCTTGATAAACTTTCAAATTAGATAGAGTTGGCGATACATCAAGCGTCAGCTCAATAGTCTGATCACTATAGCTAGTATTACTAAGAACATTAACCCAGTTCACCAGTGTGTTGGGTGCAACAGTACGCACAGGTTGCTGAGTTAAGTTAATACCATATTCAGGTAAGGCAGAGGCTTTGACTTGAACTTGGTTTGAAATGCTATTCTGTTTGATAGAATTGACGTCATAAGAAGCATTAGCGATATTGTTGATAGTTTGTACGAGAGTGGTGGGCGCAGCAAACGCCATATTTGATTGCATAAGCAACATTGCAGCCGTCAGCGCAGAGATCTTCGCTGTATGCAACGTAATACGATTAGACGGTGTCATTAAAGATTTAGTCATATGTCGCTTATCCAATAAAATATAAAAGGGTCGGGTAGTAATTCTCCAGCTTGGCTCATCAAAATCAATTAGGTCAAGCTGGAGCGTTAGTCTATAAGCGTCTTGTGAAGCTTATAGACTTTGAAATGTTAAATATCAATTAACGAGCGTTTTTAATTTTGATTTTAAAAGTCAAGGTGCCAACGCCCTGAGGAACTAGGGTATAGTTAGTACCAAGAACTGCAGTACTGGTAGTACTAGCTATGCCTGCAGTAGATGAGGCAGTCGCAGAAGTAGCAGGTGAGCCAGCTACTAAATCCGCACCAGCTGAAAAGTTAGACAACAAATCCGAAATGGTTAAATCGTTAAGATTAAAACCTAACGCTGCTGAAGAAGTATTAGTCGCCTGAATACGATAGATAACACACTCATCAGGTTCCGCATCGATCGCAGTCTGAATAAAGGTACTTGCAGCAACCGTACCTGAACAAGTCGCATCTAATGCTTGAGACTTCACTAAAGTTAAGCCTCTAACGTTAGTCGTATCAGTCACTGTAGTAGCAGCAGGTGCATTAATACCATCAGGCGTTAGCGTTACAACAGAAGTTTCAGTGCTACCAACAGCTGCAGCATCAGCAACAGTTGCAGGAGCAGCTACATTGCCCGACGACACATTGTAGTTGATTGCTAATGTGCCACCAGGTGCAATACCATTTGGAAATTGAGCGGTTGGTAGTGTAGTGCCATCAAGAGTATATGTATTACCACCAGCAACGTTAGGTTGCAGCGTTATAGTAACCGGCGCGCCATTACCAGGCGGCGTATAAGTAGCACTAACAGGACCAGTAACAGGTCTGACAGCCCCATTATTGCCACCATCAGCAATAGTGAAATTCAATGGGTTAGCATTGGTACCTTCGCCATCTTGACCGCTGTTAGTAATGAGAGTTGAATGAGTCGCTTGACTAGCAGTACCTGAGGCAGGGGGAACTTCTCTAGTCGTTGGATTGCTCACCACAACCGCTCGTCTGGTAAAGTTAGTCACACCAGGACTATCTGTACCAGCGCCGTTACCTTCACCCGCATCATCAGGTACTCTAGTAACACCTATAGTGCTATCTGTACTATCCAAAATATTATAGTCAGTACCAAGTACCGGATTAGCAGGTAGCGGGCTAACCGGACCGACAAACTTATCGTAGACTTCTGCGTTGTTAGTTACTGAACTATTAGCAGATGTAAACTGATCTCTATCGACGTTAACCGTGAAAGTAATCGTGCGACTTGCGCCAACAGCTAAGTTCGCTACGGCAACATTGATAGCTTGTCGAGTACCAACAGTAGAAATCGTAGCGGTACCAGCACCACCAGTTACGGTCACGTCTGATGCTGTGCCATTAGGTAAACTCAAACCTACAGGAAGGACATCTCTGATAACAATATCAGTCGCAGCAGCACTATAGTCAGTAGTCGCGTTAGTGACTACGATACTATAAGCAATCTGTGGGTTGGCGACTGTCAAATCGACAGTACTGGTCGCTGTTTTTACAATTTTGAAGGTAGGCAATCTCACGATAGTTTGGTTTTCGTTCACCAATGTCGCACCAGGTGCATTATTAGCAGTAAAGAAAGTACTGGTCGCTGTTAATGTGCCTACACCTTTGTCATTACCGTTACGATTGTCTGGCGTAGCTGCTTCGTAGCTTAAGTTAGCTCTAGTACCTGGCTGTAGTCTAATAGTACCGCCATTAGTTAGGTTACCTGTCTGTGCTTGTCCATTTAAAGCGTTTATCTGAGCAGTAGTTAAAGGAGTACCATCTGCTTGTACAATAGTAAACGTAACAGGCGCAGTACCTAAAGGGTAGTCTGGAGTAGCCGTTACTAGTGATGAATCATTACCTGTGGTGTTAATGGTATAAGTATCCGTCACGTTACCCGTGTTGGTTAAATTATGAGTAAAGGTAGTTGTACCACCTGGCGTAGCAGTCTGATTGATAGCAATATCGTCACCAATACTACCATCATCAACAGTCGATGTGAGTTCAAAGTTAGCCGTTTCGCTAACGTTAACGGTTACTGTGTTAGAGGTTACAGATGGCTGACTGACGCCAGCAATACTGTAGCTTGCAGTTGCTACGTTATTAATTGGCGCAGCGCCTGCTGTTACAGCGTTAGCTGGGGTCGCTGCATTAGCGCCAGTAGACACACCCATTACTGCGGCGACGCCGACAGCTAGCAGGCTATAGTTAAAAGTGGTTGATTTCATATAATGCTCCAGAGTTAAGATTAAAAATTGAAACGTTAAAAGTGTGAAGGTTTAATGTCTATTGAATTAATTAACGGTGGTATTGAGAGCAACAGCTGCTGACTTTTTAGCTGGCAATAACTTAATATTCCAACGCAGAGTGCGGTATTCAGAATATGGAATCTTGACCATCTTGCCATCGACTTTACGCATGAGAGGCATATCAGCATAGTTCTTACCATCAGTGCTGGCTTGTGCGCTGGCAGGATTTGCCTCACCAGTAAATGTCATGTTGGCAGGGATAGGCAGTGTCACCATCAGATCATTAATGTCTTTGTTGATGGTATTGGTATAAGTTGCTTTGTATTGAATGACAGTACCAGTTGGTGCTGTACGTACTGGCGTATAGACTGTTTTACCTTCCGCATTCTTTATGACTTGATTAGCTGTTAGTTCCATTTTTAGAGCATCATCAGCATGTGCTATATTGAGTAAAGAGCTAGAAGCTATAGTGGCTAATAGAATATTACGTAGAGTCTTGAAACGTTTCATATAAAATCCTTTCTTAGAACATGACTATCAGTAAAAAGCAAACGTCGTGTATCATGATGGAGGAGCTAGTAATTTAATATCATTCATCGTTTTAAAAGGCATCTATCTCCCTTTCTTCTATTTTCACGTAATTAATACAATTAATCATCACAAAAATGACAACTGGCATTTTGGAGGATATAAACGGTAAAAGCCTTGTCTAAGAAGACAGGGCTTTTTTGTATTAGAAAAGGAAATAGTAATAATCTAGAGTTGCAATAGATAATAGCTACTGAGTGTTCGCTGTAGTGCCATATTTGGTATTAAAATAAAAGTTGCGGTTTGATCTGGCGTTTAGGGTAAAGGGATTGGTTATTACTGTACCGTTATTACCGATAGCCACACTATTAGAAGCATAGTCGGTTGTACTGGCTACTGGATTGGCTAAGGTTGAGGTAACCGCTGCGCCATCACTTTTGCTTTGCAGTTTATCCTGCATCACAAAGTTATTAATAGGGACATTAGCGCGATTAGTGGCGGTAATGCGATAAGCAATACACTGACCAGGGGTAAGGGCATTTCCATTATTAGCACTTTCGCTAAAGCCATTTCTAAGGTCTGTTTCACCTACACGATTGAGAGTAGGATCGGTATAAGGGATGGTAGAAGGACAGTTATTAACATATTGAGCTTTTCTAAGGACTAAGGCGGCGTTTTCTGCAATGACACGACCAAAGTTCCTGTTGGGATAGTTGTAGGTGGTGGTTGCAAATGCAGTATTGATATTGTCTGTCGTGGTTCGGATCGGGTAAGAACTACCTGTTCTACTCTCTATAAGGCATATGTTTCTATTACTACCAAAGGTTGAGAGAGGGACACTAAATTGAAACTGACCGATAGTCGCGCCACTACTATTAACAGTTTGTGTAGCATAAGTGAGAGGGTTGTTACTATCGCAACTAGCTAGTCTGACAGTACTACCGCTGATCCCCGTCTCTTGGGGCGGATTAAAAACACCATTGAAGTAGTTGGTATTATTATAAGTCCCAGAAGTGAAGTTGGCATTAGTAGCGCTCGCTTGCGCTGCTGTGATACCACCATTATCGTCAAATACCGTACCAGAAAATATATATTGAGGAACATAACAGTAGTTATCTACGCGAAAATCAATCTCTTGATTAGTTGTAGTGGAAAGACGACCGGTATTAGTATAGCGAACTTTTACCGATGATACGGGCTGAGAGAACTGTACCGATCCTTGACATTGCGTACCTAAATCTTTAGCTGGGCAGTTAGCTGTACTAGTTGTATATAATCCTTGAAAGTAGGCAATGTTTGAACCTACTATTGTTTGGAAAGTGCCTTCAATAGTAGTACCTGCTTGGGTGACACCTGTAATTTGAACGTAATCATCGAAAGTATTACCATTACTATTAGCATAATCAACATCAAAAGCACTTAACGCAACGTTGGTCAAGTAGATTGGTTGCATGGTAATGCTATTACGAAAATCTAGACGGATATCTGTAAAGGCCGAGGTGTTAGGGAACGTTCTTCTGACATTGATGGCTCTGACTCCTTGAGCTTCAGTAACACCAAAGTTACTCAATATGGTGTTCGAGCTCGACTCTGTAGTATTCATTTTAATCTGTAAGGGAATGCTGCCTGATGCGTTGCCTGCGATGTTGACATAGTTATCAGTATTCACTGCTGAGACTAGGTTAGTGTAGTCTGCGTTTGTCAGGCTGCTTTGAGAAGAACCAGTACTACAAACTGCTCCAGGATTTGGTGCAAGCGCATGAGATGAGATGCTCATCAATGACAATATGATAAAGCTTATAAAAGTCAGTATTTGAGATTGATAGTTACTGAATGAGAAAGTACTCATCATATTTGAAAAGCTTTTAACTTTATACATGTCACTAGTCCTAAGAATCAAAGTTGCTCAATTAATATCATGGTTAACCATATTTATACAAATATACTAGTATGGGATACTAATAAGCAATTTGTCATAAATCCAGTGTAAAGTTACCAGTGGTCGATTTGGTATGATGAAAAGTAAATTATATTCATAAAATTACACATAAACAAATTATAATATTGTCATTTTTAAAAAAACTAATCATTATTTATTCAAAAAATACTTGTTATTTATCCATTTCTCTACAGCCATAAACAATTGCCTCGCAAACGCTTATAATAGAGTGTCAAAATCATCCATGACTGAATATACAGGGACAGCAGTATGATCTGTTTTATAGTTTCGTCCATTTGACGCATATGTCAATTCTCAGTGGCACTATTTTGTATAATCTAGCTGTATCTCACCGTATGAAACAAGGGAATGCTTGGACATATCAAGGAAGTCATAAGTAAACCGATATCTCACTTCACACCAGTATTTAATAAAGCCTTACCGTCTAGATAGGTAGGTATGACTGATATAAAAGGATCGACAACAATGAATTATTACAAGGATGCTGACAGCACCGAAACCCAAGAATGGCTTGAAGCCTTCGAGTCTGTGATCAAACATGCAGACAAAGATCGCGCGCAGTTTTTACTAAAAGCCTTATACAATATGGCGGTGCAAGAAGGCCTGCCATTCAACCGCCTTGATACTGCTTATATCAATACTATCGCAGTCGAGGACGAGCCGATGTATCCTGGCGACTTGACCATTGAGCGTAAGATCCGTGCGCTGATTCGCTACAACGCGCTGGCGATGGTGATGCGTGCCAACAAAAACGATGATGATCTAGGTGGCCATTTGGCGACATTTGCCTCTAGTGCCACGCTGTATGAGACAGGCTTTAACCATTTTTTTCGAGCCGCAAGTGATCATTTCGGTGGTGACATGGTTTATTATCAAGGTCACTCCGCGCCAGGTATCTATGCCCGTTCTTATTTAGAAGGCCGCTTGAGTGAAGACCAGTTGGATAATTTTCGCCGTGAGGTCGGTGGTAAAGGCTTATCAAGTTATCCGCATCCCTATCTGATGCCGGACTATTGGCAGTTCCCAACGGTCTCTATGGGACTTGGCCCGATCATGTCGATTTATCACGCGCACGTCCATCGCTATATGGAAAACCGTGGCTTGCTCGAAAAAGAAGGCCGTAAAATTTGGACTTTCTTAGGTGATGGCGAGACAGATGAGCCGGAGAGCTTGGGTGCCATCTCACTTGCTGGCCGCGAAAAGCTAGACAACCTAATTTGGGTCATCAACTGTAACTTGCAACGCCTCGATGGCCCTGTGCGTGGTAATGGCAAGATTATTCAAGAGCTAGAGTCGGTATTTCGCGGTGCAGGCTGGCGCGTGATTAAAGTCATCTGGGGTGGTAACTGGGATACACTGCTTGATAAAGACGTGACAGGTGTGCTCAAGCACCGTATGGAAGAAGTGGTCGATGGCGAGTACCAACTATATGAGGCACGTACTCCTGAATTTACCCGTAAAGAGTTTTTTGGTAAATACCCAGAGCTTGAAGAGATGGCCAATGAGCTGTCTGACCATGACATCGCGCGTCTAAACCGTGGTGGTCATGACCCAATGAAAGTCTATGCTGCCTTTAGTGAAGCCATGAAGACCAAAGGTCAACCAACAGTTGTCTTGGTCAAAACAGTCAAAGGTTATGGGCTATCGACGCAAGCGCAAGCGGTGAATAAATCGCACCAAATCAAAAAGCTAGATCATGAGTCATTGAAGTATTTCCGCGATCGTTTTGATTTGCCATTCAATGATGAAGAGCTTGAGACGCTGCCGTTCTATCGTCCAAAAGAAGACTCGCTTGAGATGAAGTATCTAAAAGGTCGCCGTGAAGCTTTGGGTGGTCATTTGCCAAACCGTCGTAGTGGTCATATTCCTTTAAATATCCCTGATTTATCGATTTTTGATCGTATCTTAAAAGGCAGTAATGGCAAAGAGCAGTCGACGACCATGGTGTTTGTCCGTCTGTTATCAGCGATGCTAAAAAACAAAGACATTCAAGATCGCGTCGTGCCAATCGTTCCTGATGAGGCGCGTACCTTTGGTCTAGAAGGCATGTTCCGTCAGTTAGGTATTTACTCGGCGTCAGGACAAAAATACACGCCTGAAGATAGTGAAGCGCTGATGGGCTATAAAGAAGCCATCGACGGTCACATGTTGGAAGAAGGCATCAACGAAGCAGGGGCGATGAGTACCTGGATTGCGCTGGCGACCAGTTATTCGGTCAACGCTTTGCCAATGATACCGCTGTATATTTACTATTCTATGTTTGGCTTTCAGCGTGTGGGCGACTTGGCATGGGCGGCAGGCGACTGTCAGGCACAAGGTTTCTTACTTGGTGCGACAGCAGGCCGTACGACGCTCAATGGCGAGGGCTTGCAGCATCAAGATGGCCATTCGCATATTTTGTTTAACACCGTCCCGAACTGCGTGAGCTATGACCCTTGTTATGGTTATGAGCTGGCGGTGATCATGCATGATGGTCTGCGCCGGATGTATGGTGAGGGTGAGCGCGTGTATTATTACTTGACTCTCATGAACGAAAACTACGAGCAGCTCGCCATGCCAGAGGGCGCGGAAGAAGGCATCAAGCGCGGGATGTATTTGCTAGAAGACAATGGCTCAAGCCAAGTACAGCTGCTTGGTTCTGGAGTTATCTTACGCGAAGTACAAAAAGCGGCGAAGATTTTAAAAGAAGAGTTTAATATCACTGCCAACGTTTGGAGCGTTACCAGCTTTAATGAGCTGACGCGTGACGGTATGGCATGTGATGACTACAATCGCTTGCACCCAATGGATGAAGAAAAAGTGCCATGGGTCACAGAGCAATTGGCACCGCATAAAGGGGTGGTGGTCGCGGCAACAGACTATATGCGTAACTACTCAGAGCAGATACGTGGCTGGTTGCCTGATAGCCGTCCTTATACCACATTGGGTACCGATGGTTATGGCCGCTCAGATACCCGCGAAAAACTACGCAGCTTCTTCCATGTAGATGCCGCTCATATCGTGGTGGCGACGCTCAAGCGCTTGGCAGATGAAGGCGAAGTAGAAATGCGCTTGGTCAAAGATGCCATCTCAAGCTTTGAGATTGAGGCCGATCAGCCGCCAGCCTGGCAGCAGCAGCCTTATTACGATCATTTCCCAGATGCTCCAGCTCCTGACAACATCAACCCAAGTCCTGTGCCTGAGTTTGTCAGTGAAGAGGATGATGAAATCAGTAATGAAGGCCGCGCCGAAGATCAAGCTGACGCGACGCTGCTCAATGACGATGATGTCAAAGAATAATAACGATAAGACGAGGAGATAAACCATGGACATTAAAGCCCCCGATTTGGGTGTCGATAGTGCCGAAGTCAGCGAAATTATGGTCGAAGTTGGCGATGTCATCGAAAAAGACGACAATATCATTTTATTAGAGTCTGACAAGGCATCAGTGGAAGTACCAAGCTCTGCTGCTGGTAAAGTCACCAAAATCAGCGTTGCTGTTGGTGATCAAGTCAGTGAAGGCATGGTGCTCATTGAGATTGAGAGCGCTGCGGCCGATACACAAGCAGAAGCACCAGTCAGTGAAAAGAGCACTGATGACGCCCGCAATCAAGCGGATGAAAAGGATGCTGGCGCACAGTCTGAGGCCACATCTGAGTCTCAAGCTGATGATGCTAGCTCGTCAGAGTCCAAAAATCCTGCGCCGAGCGCGGGTACAGCCAGTACACACGCATTGCCAGATTTAGGTGTTGAAGAAGCGCAAGTGGCCGAGATCATGGTCAGTGTCGGTGATACCGTTAGTGCCGAGCAATCGATTTTGTTGATTGAGTCGGACAAGGCCTCGGTGGAAGTACCAGCCCCTATCGCTGGTAAGGTCGAAAAAATACTGGTCGAAGCAGGCGACATGGTCGCCAACGGTCAAGATTTTATTGTCATTATTGGTGAGGATGAGACCAGTAGCACGTCTGAAACACAGGGGTCTAGAACAGAAGCTGTGTCAGCCAAAGCAGATAGCGAGGCTGGCAGCAGTGAGCAGCAAGCCAGTGCTAAAAAACAGTCGACCGCTGCGCCAAAACAAAGCGCTCAAGCGACAGGCGCTAGTGCTGCCAGCAAAAGCGGTGGCAAGCTGACAGAAAGTCAAGTGAATGAAAAGCTTGTCGATGTGTATGCAGGTCCTGCTGTACGTAAGCTGGCACGCCAAATGGGTGTAGATATTACTCAAGTGAGTGGCTCAGCGCTCAATGATCGTATCTTAAAAGAAGATGTGTTTGCTCATGTCAAAGAAAGCTTAAGCAAACAAAAAGCGGCACCGACAAACAGCGCTGGCGCTCAGGCAAGCCTGCCAAACTTGCCCGATATGAGTAATACCGAGATTTGGGGAGAGACTGAGACTCAAGATTTAAGCCGCTTACAAAAGGTCTCTATACCGCAGCTTAACTACAATACCTTGCTGCCACAAGTCACACAGTTTGATTTGTCCGATATTACCGAGACTGAAAAACTGCGTGGTGAGCTCAAAGGCGATATGAAAGCTGAAGGTATTGGCTTTACTATCCTAGCCTTTGTGGTAAAAGCAACTGCTCATGCCTTGACGCAGCATCCACGCTTTAACAGTCATTTGAGCGATGACAATACTCAGATTATCGTACGCAAAAGCGTCAACATGGGTATCGCTGTGGCGACGGATGATGGGCTTATCGTACCCGTTATCAAAAACGTTCAAGATAAAGGTCTTAAGCAGATCGCTATCGAGATAGGTGAGCTGGCAGCAAAGGCGCGTGATAAAAAGCTTGGCACTAAAGACTTACAAGGTGCAAGCTTTACCATATCGAGCCAAGGCAACCTAGGGGGTACCGCCTTTACGCCGTTGGTTAATTGGCCACAAGTGGGTATCTTAGGGGTCTCTGAAGCCAGTATGCAGCCGCGCTGGAATGAGAGTAAGCAGACGTTTGAGCCGCGTTTGATGCTGCCGCTGTCGTTGTCTTATGATCACCGAGTGATTAATGGTGCTGATGCAGCAGTGTTTACCCGTTATATCGCCACCTTGTTAGCCGATCCGCGCCGTATCTTGCTGTAGCTCTGACTGGCAGCACTTTTGAGTGCTGCTTGGCTAGGGCGTGTCCTCAATTCAATCGATAGCCATCTAAATGGGCTAAAAATGGCCAA
>NZ_JAPEHS010000054.1:0-17548 GCF_028823565.1 Psychrobacter sp. A3 | reverse complement strand
ACGATTATAAAATTATCCACAGCTTTTATATTGTCTAGGTTAGCGCAGAATTGTTAAAGTAAACTACACAATATATTCAAAAATAAGAATATTTTGTAACTGTAAGCATGGTCGACTTATGTAATATTGCGTAAATGTTTCGATACTTCGTGTATATTCCTGTATTTATCCTTCAACGGCCAAACCATTGAGTGGCAAATATTCGATCGGACAAGTTACGTTGTCATCAAATGTTACAATTTCAAAGTTATCATGATTAGATAGTATCTCACGTACCAGCAAATTGTTTAGAGCATGACCAGACTTATAGGCATTAAAACGACCTAAAATAGGATAACCTATCAGATATAAATCGCCCAATGCGTCTAAAATTTTATGACGGACAAACTCATCATTGAAACGCAGGCCTTCTTCGTTGAGCACGCTCATATCATCGATGACAATGGCATTGTCCATACTGCCGCCTAGCGCCAAGTTGTTTTGACGCAAAGCTTCGATATCACGTAAAAACCCAAATGTACGAGCCGAGCTGAGCTGCTCGATGAAGTTTTGGGTCGAGAACTGCAATTGGGCGTGCTGAAAGTCTTTGTCGATAGCAGGATGATCAAAGTCAATCTCAAAGTTTAATTCAAACCCCTCATAAGGGCGTAACTCCGCCCATTTATCATCGACTTTTACTCGTACAGGTCGCACAATCTTAATGAATTTTTTGGGTGCTTCTTGCTCACAAAATCCCGCCTCCAGCAGTAAGGCGACAAAAGGTGCGGCACTGCCATCCATAATCGGTATCTCTGATGCCGACACGCGAATCAATAAATTATCAATACCCAGTCCAGCAATCGCACTAAGCAAATGCTCTACCGTACCCACGCGCGTACCTCCAAAGACCAGATTGGAGGACATCATGGTATCTTGTACCAAAAAGGCACTGGCTGGAATCGGTTGGCTGCCGGCGATGTCTGAGCGCTCGAAAACAATACCTGTATCGACTGGCTGCGGATGAAACGCTAAGTCAACAGGCTGACCACTATGGAGACCAGTACCTGTAACGGCTATCGCTGTTTTTATGGTTCTTTGGTTCATGGCTGTCTTCTCACATATTTTGTTACAATTGCCATAGTGTACCATTACCCGCCCCTATTTCGCTATAGTTAAAAGTAGCTAATTTACTTATCTCCTTGATTGATAACACTTATCACTGATTTTTTGCCATTATCTATGGTCTGTTTTTTCTCTTATATCCGTGCCTGTATCTCAAAATCTGTCATACTTTTTTACACTTAAAGCAGGCTTGTAAACTACAGCAGACACAAAAAAACCAGCAATGTATGCTGGCCTTTTTGTCTATATCTTATATGACAGACAAAATCTGTATGACAAACTACTTGTTTTGCTGACGCTTTAGATAGTCTTGAATACTGTTGGTTTTGGTCTTAGGCTGCTCTTGTATGGTGTTTGTGCGAGCAGTATGGTCTTGATACATTTGAGCTTGTGACTGCTTTTGACTGTTTAACGCACTGGTATGTACGTTAGGATCAACTGGCTGAGTACTGTTTACAGACGGTACTGGCTGCTCTTTCACTTCCGGCTCTTTGCCAGCGTTTTCGTCTAAAGTAAGACCGGTTGCGATGACAGTAACATGCAAATCATCGCCCATTTTTTCATCGATCACTGAGCCGTAGAAAATATGCGCGTCATCGATGTCTGTGATTTCTTCGACGATTTCACTGATTTTGCTCATCTCATCGAGTGATAACGACTCAGAGGAGATAACGTTGACCAACAGGCCTTTGGCGTTTTCTAGGCGTAAATCATCAAGTAGTGGCGATCTGATGGCTTTTTCTGTGGCTTGACGAGCACGATCATCACCGCTGGCGCGGCCAATTCCCATCATAGCGTGACCTTTGGCTGTCATCGCAGTGCGAATATCGTTAAAGTCAATATTAATCATACCTTCGCTGGCGATGGTCTCAGCGATACCTTGAACCGCATGCAATAATACGTCATCGGCTTTTTTAAAGGCATCCTGCATTGAGATATTGCCATAGACGCTCATCAGCTTGTCGTTTGGAATGGTAATGATAGAGTCTACAAAATTGGTCAGCTGCTCGATACCTGCCTTTGCCGCTTTGATGCGTTTACCACCTTCAAATTTAAATGGCGTGGTCACCACAGCAACTGTCAACACTTCCATCTCTTTTGCGATACGAGCCACCACTGGCGCGGCACCCGTACCCGTACCACCACCCATTCCAGCGGTAATAAACACCATATCTGAATGCTCAAGCAAGCCGCGGATGGCTTCTTCTTCGCTCTCTGCTGCTTCGCGGCCTACTTCTGGGTTGGCACCAGCACCTAGCCCGCGGTTGGTCTTTGCGCCCAGCTGCAGTTTATGCGGCGCTGTCAGACGGTCAAGTGCTTGTTTATCCGTATTGGCACAGACGAAGGTTACACCTCTAATCCCTTGTTGTACCATATGTTCAACCGCATTACCGCCGCCGCCACCCACACCGAATACTGTGAAGCTTGCTTGGCCGTTATTTTGAAGCTGGTTATCATCTGGCATGGTGTATTTTAACATAAGAAAGATTCTCCAGTTGCAGATAGCGTAATGTTCGATACGTAGTAACGCACTCATGTGGCGCGCTATCGACATACTATATATAAATGTATTTAAATAAAATAGGGTAAATGGCCCAAATAGTTTGGCTAATACGACATATGTCGTATTAGCACGGTATTTACTGCTTAATCTATTGTTTGTCGGTCTCGCTCTTGCCTCACCCCTCTATAAGCCTATATCAGAGTGTCTCGACTAAAAGCATGGCCCAACAGTATCAGCGGCACTTAGCAGCGTCATAGTATCTTTTTTAAGACATTGGCAAAACGCTGGCCTGCGCTCTGAAAAACGCCCGTGACGCGGCTTTTTTTGATGGCTTCAGGCTCGCTTTTTTCACTGCGGCGAAACTGCTCACTTTGACTATATAGTAGTGTACCAAATGCCGTCTGATAAGCGCGATCATTCACTTGGATATTGAGCTGTCTAAACGCTTCGTCATTATCAAAATGATTGTGTGCGCTGATTGCAGGATGAGTATTGGTCAGCACCACCGGCATTTTTAGCAGCTTTTTGGTAAAGGGTATCATGCCTTTGATGGCCGTACCGCCGCCTGTGAGCACGATGCCTTTATCAATATAGCCGATTAGATCAGCCTCATGCAATTGACGCGCCACTTCGGTAAATATCTGTATATAGCGCGCTTCAATAATACGTGCCAGATTATAGGTGCCGATATTGATCTCGTCATTCGAGCCTTGTGGCTTAAAAAGAAAAAACGAGCTGGGATCGACGCTATCGACATCGACGGTACCATACGTTTTTTTGAGCTTTTCTGCCTCAATCATCGAGATACCAAAATCTGCTGAAATGTCCATCGTTACCTCATGGCTACCCGTGGCGATACAATGGGTAAAAATCAGCTTGTTTTCTTTATAGACACAAATACTGGTCGTACTAGCACCAATATCCACCAAGCAAACCCCTTGCTGGCGCTCATCGCTCATCAAGCTATACTCAGCACTAGTCACCGCATCAAACACAATATGATCGATGCCGACATCACAGCTTTGCAACAGTTTTTGGATATTTTGGCGACTAGAAACCGGCATCATCATCATGTGATACATCACGGTGATGTTGTGCGCCATCATCTCAATGGCATCATCGACCATAAAGTCTTGCTCATCGACATAGATACCCTGCTGGCAGCAATGCATCAGATAATAATCTGGCGACAAATCGCGGGATTTGGCATTGGATAGGGCTTGCACCATGTCTTTGGCACGGACCACTTCGTCTTCGACTCGCACCTCACCTGCACTGTTGCTACTGAGGAGCTCGGGCGTGGCAAGCGTGAGCCACACACTATGCACGCGGCAATTGGCCGTGTCTTCGGCTTCTTGAATGGCTTGTTTGATGGCGCCTTGTAGACGTTCGCGGTGTTTGATTTGCCCTTGATAAAAATCGCTGTTTTTAACTTGTCCCACGCCCAGTATGCGAATGTCTGTTGCAGAGACGACATTGCCTATCACGACATATACCGCCGTGGCGCTTAGATGGACAACAACCAGATTTTCAGTATTTTTCATGGTACCAGACAAATTATCGCTAAACAGGAGAGCAGATGACGTCTCCATTAAATCATTAAAACCATCGCTATATTCTTTGTAGTAAACAAACAACTTTTACTAAATAAACAGCATCTATCTATCGGTGCGCTATGACTAGCTGTTTATGGGGTTTGTGCATAACCGCTCATGCTTATCTTTCTGAGCCGGCTTTTATCATTTTTCACTCAGCATCACCACCGATTATGATGAGCGTGCTGGTGGCGCGCTGATATCCCAAGAGATGGTAAAGCCGTTTTTGTAACGCAAGTCCACTGACTGTATCTCATCGCGGCGATCGCTTAATTGATTGGCCAGTAATTGACTCAGATTAAGCAGTTTTTGCGCCGTATTTTCGTTATCAACAATCACTCGCAATCCATTATCGAAACGAATCAGCCACGTCATTCTGGGTGATAAGATGATGTCCTCGACCTGTATACCTAGCGGCGCATACCAGTCGTTGACTTGCTGCATCTGCTGCATGATGACTGGTGCTTGTGATATCTCACCTTGCAGCGTTGCAAACCCCTCTTGCGCCAGATCTTTGCTATCAGCAGGCACAAAAACCGCGCCTTTTGCATCGACCAGTCGCTCTGTACCAAAGTTTGCAATCGCTTGTTTGGGCAGTGCCGTCACCACGATGCCGCGTTGCCAATCGCGTGAGACACTCACTTGATCGACCCACGCCAGCCCTGTTGCGATGTCTCTGAGCGCTTGCAAATCAGAGGTAAAAAAACTACTGACTTTTTGCTGATTCATCACTTGGCTGAGCGAACGATACTGCGTCACGGTCAAGCCCTGATTGCTCACATGAATAGCAGCTGGCGGGGCATCACGCAGCGCCTTGCCGCCCATCAGTAGTATCAGTACCAACAAACCTAGTACCAAGACCATAAATAAGTATCTAACCGAAGTCGGTACTTGAAAACTAGAGGTCGGGCGACGGGTTTTATCACTCATCAAGTCAGTTGCCTCGTTGACGGTTTGAGCCATAACGACCTTTTTCCCTATATTTGCATAGATTGCTCATGCTGTTTGTTGATATTAATTTTCTCATCGATGTTGCAAACCGTTTGAGTGCAAACCGTCTAATCTAAATAGTAGGTTAGCAAATACTTGGGAGAAAACGACATTTATAGTGCGGTCATGCTCTGTTAAATGTAACATTTTTCTTACTTTATGAACGCCTTATGACAGCTGCTCATAAAAAACACAAATATCACCAAAACAACCTAATAATTACAATATTAACGTATTTTGTGGTCAAACAATAGCCTAACCCCCAAGAGTGACTATGAATTTACACAAGTTTACATGAAGCTATGACACAGCAGCGCTAGCGATACATTATCCGTTTTCAAACCCTGCTGGTTTCCGGATAAAACAGCTTTTGCTAACCTTCACTACACAGTCTGAGACAAAATATGCCAGCACAGCGCGTCAAAATCCATACCGCGTGCTTTTGCAGCCATCGGCACCAAGCTATGACTGGTCATCCCAGGTACTGTGTTGATTTCTAGCAGCCAAAAATTGCCCGCCTCGTCCTGCATGGCATCGATGCGGCCCCAGCCTTTGGCATCGACGGCACGGAACGCGGCAAGGCTCAGCTCTTGTAAGTGCTTTTCGTCGGTGGCACTTAAGCCGCAAGGGATATAGTAGCTGGTGTCGTTGCGATTGTACTTGGCTTCAAAGTCGTAAAAATTGGTGATATCGGCAGGCTCAAGGCGAATCACAGGGTAGGCCTCGTCATCGATGATCACGATGGTAAACTCACGGCCAGTAATCCAGCGCTCTGCCATGACCGCGTCGCCGCACTGCACGGCTGTTGCATAGGCGGCCGGTAGCTCGTCGAGATTGTTGACTTTGGTCATGCCAATGCTTGAACCTTCATGCACCGGTTTGATAATGAGCGGCAAACCCAGCGTATTGACCACTTGCTGCCAATCGGTGTCGGCTGTCAATAATGAGAACGGCGCGGTTGATAAGCCGCACCCTTGCCATAACTGCTTGGTGCGTACTTTATCCATACCCAGTGCCGAGGCCAAAACACCTGAGCCTGTCTGCGGAATATCGAACCATTGCAGCACGCCTTGTAGCAAGCCGTCTTCGCCGCCGCGACCATGCAAGACATTAAACACGCGATCATATTGACGCAGCTCGATGATGTCTTGGTGCTTAGGATCAAAATGGGTGACATCAACGCCTTGGTTTTGCAAAGCCTGTAATACAGCAGCCCCGCTGTCTAGTGACACACTGCGCTCATTGCTACTGCCACCATAAACAACGGCTACTTTACCAAATTCACTGGCATTTTTAACTTTAGAGGTCACCGCTTTTGATGACTGCTTTTTGGTTGATTGCTTGTTTTCCATACTGCTCTTCCCTGCTTGTGCCGCTGCTGCGATGGCTGGCTCTGGGTTGATGATAATGGTTTTATCCTCAGTGATAGGCTCATCTTGTTTTAGCGTCTCTGCCAGTCTATCTAGAGTGTCTTGCTGAGTTTGTATCGTCATGAGGATAATTCCTAAAAGTCTTTTAGCTTACTGGATATAAAGGTTGTTTGCGGCCAAGTCGATAGCAATCTGCCCAACATTACCAGCGCCTTGGGTGATTAGCATGTCATTGGCCTTCAATAAACGCTGCATAGCAGGGGCCAGATTGTCCTTATCGATAATCGTTGGCTCGACCTCACCACGCAGACGGATACTGCGTGCTAAGGATTTGGTATCAGCACCAGCAATCGGATGTTCGCCTGCAGAGTAAACCTCTAATAACAACAACTCATCGACGCTTGAGAGCACTTCGACAAACTCATCATAGCAGTCACGCGTGCGGGTATAACGGTGCGGCTGAAACAGCATCACCAAGCGGCGATCCGGAAAGCTTTGGCGCGCCGCTTTAATCGTCGCATCGACTTCTTTTGGATGATGGCCATAGTCATCAATGAGTAACACATTGCCCTCATCGACAGCCACAGCGGCGTGCTGCTCAAAGCGGCGGCCAACGCCTTCAAACTTTTGTAAAGCGCGAGTAATCGCCTCATCATCGACGCCTTCATCGGTCGCCATGGTAATAGCGGCCAGCGCATTGTAAACGTTATGGATGCCAGGGATGTTTAAGGTAAGACGCAGCGGCTCGCGGTCGCGGCGCAATACAGTGAAATGCGTCTTGGTGCCTTCACTTACCACATCGATCGCTTGCACATCATTAAAAGGCTCAAGCCCAAAGGTCAATACTGGACGGCCAATATCGTCAATCATCGCATACAGCTCAGGATCATCACCGCAAACCACGGCCAAACCATAAAACGGCATGTTTTGTAAAAACTGAATATAAGCCGCTTTGAGCTTATCAAAGCTGTTTTCGTAAGTGTCCATATGGTCTTGATCGATATTGGTCACAATCGCTGCCATCGGATGCAAGGACAAAAACGACGCATCTGACTCATCGGCCTCGGCCACCAAATAACGACTGCTACCGAGCGCGGCGTTTTTGCCAGACGCATTGAGTTTACCGCCGATGACGTAGGTTGGATCTAGCTGCGCCTCTGCCATCATTGTGGTCAATAAGCTGGTGGTGGTGGTCTTGCCATGTGCACCCGCAACCGCGATACCATGACGATAACGCATCAGCTCGCCCAACATATCAGCACGGCGCACCACAGGCAGGCGCGCTTCTAATGCTGCTTTGACCTCAGGATTGCTCCGATCAATCGCGGAGGACACAACGATGACATCGGCGTTGGCGATGTTTTTAGAGTCATGCCCAATCGATATATCGATACCTATCTTCTGTAAGCGGCGCGTCACCACAGTGTCAGCAATATCAGAGCCGCTGACCTGATAGCCTTGATTGTTCATCACCTCTGCAATACCGCACATCCCCGAGCCGCCAATACCGACAAAATGCAGATGTTGAATACGGCGCATTTCTGGTATTTCGATCAAACGCTTGGGTAGAGATTTTTCAGAGGTAGACATAAGAGATTCTCTTGGTTAAAGGCAAATAAAATAGGGTGAGTCAAAATAACTGATTAAGACAATCAGCCTCAACGCGTGTCGCTGACAACGATAGAAACTATAACGTTTGCCAAATGATATCAGCAACCTGCTTGCTGGCATGGCGATTGGCAAGCGCGTGGCCTTTTTTGGCCATCTCCAAACACGTCGCGCGATCCAGTGCCGCCAGCTCTTGGCTCAAGCGCTGCGCGGTCAGCTCAGACTGCGGCAATAAAATCGCAGCACCGTGGTCAGTTAACGTGCGGGCATTGGCGGTTTGATGGTCATCCACTGCGTGTGGCAATGGCACAAAAATCGCCGCAATACCGACGTTTTGAATCTCAGTGACCGTCAAAGCGCCGGCACGGCATACAATGACATCTGCCCAATTATAGGCGGCAGCCATGTCATCGATAAAAGGCTGTACCACAAACGTGTGCTGGCTCAAATCCTCATGATCGTAGGCCGCTTGCGTCGTTTGTTCATTACTACGGCCGCATTGATGACGCACATCAAACGGCTGATCTAATAGCGCCAAAGCCTTGGGCACATTGGTATTGAGCGCTTGTGCACCCAGCGATCCGCCTACTACTAATAGCTTGAGGGGCGTGCTGTCGTGGATATCATAACGCTCAGCAGGCTTCGTGACGCCCGTAATGGCGTTGCGCACAGGGTTGCCCACAGTCTCAAGTTTAGCATCCTGCTGGCTATTGGCAAACGTATCTTCAAACGCTTGTAGCACCTTGGTCGCCATCTTGGACAAATAGCGATTGCTCATACCAGCGATGGCGTTTTGCTCATGAATGATCAGTGGGGTTTTGGTCAAACGCGCTGCAATACCGCCAGGCGCAGTGACATAGCCTCCAAAACCCACCACCATATCGATCTGATTGCTACGAATCACTTTGATAGCCGCCATCGTCGCCGAGAGCAGGGTCACCGGCAGCTTTAAGAGACGGCCAACGCCCTTGCCACGCAGACCCTGCATATCGATTGCATGAAAGCGGTAGCCTGTCGGCTCGACCAAACGGTTTTCCATACCAGCGGGCGTGCCCAGCCAATGAATCACCGCGCCGCGTTTGCTCAGCTCTTCACTAACGGCCAGTGCCGGAAACACGTGGCCGCCTGTCCCAGCAGCCATCATTAGTATATGCGGTGTTTTCATGAACCCCTGCCTATCTTTTTTGTATTTATATGAAGCACTTATTGTCCTATCGTGGTCATGGCCCACCGTCCAAAACGAGCCGCCGAAAGCTGGCATAGTATAGTGTAAATTATGGGCTGATATATAGTACTTTATGCACAGTTCATAACAAAAATCCAAGCCATGAAAAATCACGGCTTGGGCGTTATTAGCATGTGCTTAGAGGCGCATTTTTCGGCCCCATCTTAGCACAAGGTTTTTTTCTCATTGTGCACATACTTTAGTAATAAATTACGCTATCGTTACTGCTTTGTTTAGGGCGTGTCCTCAATTCAATCGATAGCCATCTAAGTGGGCTAAAAATGGCCAAATTTTGCCAACCATCGTCAAATAGCTGGCTAATATCTCGATATTATCTGCGCTATTTTCCTTGTTTGGCGGCAATTTATCTCATTTTTATCGCTATTTTTAAAATGAGGATACGCCCTAATGAGCACGCTTGTGCTCGATTGCAATAATCAAATCTGTAGCAATATCGGTGCCACACTGGTCATCAATCTCGCGTACACAAGTCGGACTGGTAACGTTAATCTCTGTGATACGGCCGCCGATCAAATCAAGCCCGACAAACATAAGACCTTTTTCTTTGACAATGGGCGCGACGACCTCTGCCACTTGACGCTCTATATCGGTGAGCGGCATCGCCACCCCACTACCACCGGCCGCAAGATTGCCACGCGTTTCGCCTTTGACTGGAATACGTGCCAAGCTATAATCGACCACCACTCCATCGACGATGAGCACACGCTTATCGCCCTCGGCGATCTCAGGTAAGTAGCGCTGCGCCATGATCGGCAAGGTCTCAAGCTCGGTCAAAACCTCTAACGTCACCCCGATATTTGGGCTGTCAGCGGTCAGGCGAAAAATACCGGTGCCGCCCATGCCGTCTAAGGGTTTGACGATGACGTCTTGTTGCTCGGCGATAAACTGGCGAATGTGTGCCTGTTTGCTGGTCACAATCGTCGGACTCATATAGTCGCTAAACCAAGTGGCAAACAGCTTTTCATTACAGTCGCGAATCGCTTGTGGGTCATTGACCACCAATACGCCTGCTGCCTTGGCATGATCCAGCATATAGGTGGCATAAATGAAGCGCATGTCAAACGGTGGATCTTTACGCATCAAAACCACATCATAATCAATGATCGCGCCTGTGGCCTTGTCGCCCAAGCTATAAAAATCTGCCGGATCTCGTTTGACGGTCACAGGCTGGGTGTCGGCCATCAACTGACCGCGATCCAGCCACAGATCATGAATCTGACAATAGCCAAGCGTATGACCACGGTCTTGAGCCGCCCACATCATCGCCAAGCTGGTGTCCTTTTTATAATTGACCTGCTCGATAGGGTCCATGATGACCAGTATGTGTAAGGATTTTTTTTGATTTTCTTGGCTCATAATAAGACTCATTTATATTAGATGATTTCGGCGTGCTGATATATAACTGATATATAGCCGATATGTACACTAGCAATCACAGAGCAGCAGCCACTATAACGATAATGACCAACTATACACCGTACTGGGCGCGGTAATGCTGCATTTTTGCAAGTTGGGTGGCATCTTTGTACTGGCCGTTTGCCGCTGCCAAATAGCTGATCAGATCGTCGATATCGACCAATGCTCTTACTGGTACGTTTAGCGTCGCGGCCAGCTCTTGGATAGCAGAGTGCTCACCTTGGCCTTTTTCTTTTCGATCAAGCGCCACGATAATACCTGCCACGCTGGCGCCCGCTTGCTCGAGTATCTCGACCACTTCACGCATCGCTGTGCCAGCCGTAATCACATCATCGAGCACCCAGACCGCCTTACCGCTGACATCTGCACCCACCAAGTTACCGCCCTCGCCATGTGTTTTGGCTTCTTTGCGGTTATAGCCCCATTTGGCGTTGATACCGTGATGCTGCCACAACGCTTGCGCGGTGGCAGCAACAAAGGGAATGCCTTTATAAGCCGCACCAAAGATGACCAGCTCTTGCATGTCCGCCTCGTCACTTTTGGTCATTTGTGCCGCCAAAGCATCTGCATAGCCGCGTGCCAGCAGAGACAACATCTTACCTGTCGCCAGCAAGCCTGCATTAAAAAAATAGGGGCTGATACGACCAGACTTTAGGACAAACTCGCCAAACTTAAGCACTTGGTTATCAAGCGCCAGCTGAATAAATTGATGAGAAGAAAAAGAGGCGGTTTGAGCGTCAGCAGTTGCGGCATTGAGCATGAAATATTCCTATTAGCAAAAAAAAAAGGCAAAAAAGTGGCGTTATTGTACGCATTATTGATCAGCTTGACCAACCATTGATGGCATAATCCTGCATATTGGGATAACGCATCAATAAGCCATTACGCGATGAGAGGTTAAAGTAACAGTGACCGTCATGGCTGACTTGTATGTCCCAGCCCAAATAGTAGGCGGCGACCACGATATGCCCTGCAAACACTCGAATTTGCCGATAAACATGGCGCTGCGCAGGCTCACAGATCACCTGACTGAGCAAATAGCTGCGTACGTACTGGCACACTTGCGCCGCACTATAGCGGTGATTGATGCTTTTACGCGTCTGGCACTGCTTTAGCGCATGAACCGCCGCGCTGCACGCCATGATGTCAGTGGCCAAGCTACCTTCACCCGTTTCAAACTGCTGCGGCTGCAAGATCACCTGCCAGTCATCAGCATAGGCATCGCTTAGTAACTCGTCAGGATTATAGCGTTTGATAAGGGCGTACAGGGAGGCGGTTGGTCTTCTCAGGCGAGCCTGCGCTTGTTTGGTGAGTTTTTACCGAGCGATCAGTAGGCGCAAAACCATAACGATGAAGCGCTGGATACGCGCGCATGGCCTGATGGATATCGGCCATATCCAACAATATCATGTCACCGAGCGGCGATAGTAGCGGCTGTTCGCTGTGGTTTTGATAAAAGCTGTCAGGCAACTCGACAAGCTTTGCTGCCTGTAATAGCGCCAAATGCTCAGCCAACGCCTCAGAGGCAATCAGCGCCCATTTCGATAAACTGCTTGTACAAGGCTGATAAAACCGTTTAGAGTTGCCGTAAAGCCGGCGCAGCTGACCGTTTAGCCGCCGCGCTGGCTCTGGAATATCACTCAGCGGCCGTGCAGGATCGAGCGGCGCTTGGCTTGGATCAAAATTAGGGTGCACGATGGCAGGCTGCTGACTATCAGGCAACGTAGAGGAGCGCTCAGCATTGCCTTCTGCCAGCATGTCGCTTGCTGCGTGCTTTGCAGTAGATAAGCGGCTCTCAGAAGTAGAAGGCTGGGTCATGAAATCTCCATCAATAATAAAAAACGATAAGCGCGAAATAAGTACCGGCTGTGCTGTATCGGTTTTAGAATAACTGAACGATAGGGTTGACGATAGATGGCTATTTTACGCTTGATGGCGCAAAATATCACGGTAACCTACTTGCCAGTCAGGATAGTCAAGCCACGCTAATGGTATATTGCTGTGCAGACGCTTGCCCGTGACAGCGGTTTTTTCGTCCGCTATCGCTGGCGGTGCTTCTCCCACTTGCGCACTGAGCCAAACACCAAGCTCCAAGGTGGTGACTGGCGCATAATCCGTCGCAATATAAAGCGGCTTTGGCGCAGCAATGGTCAAGACATTGACGATGATATTGACCAAATCGCTATCCATAATACGATTGCTCCAGTGGGCAGCGGCGACGGGCTTTTTTTGCGGATCGCGGGCTTGACGCAGGCGCATCAGACGCTCGCGCCCATAGATACCACTAGGGCGAATAACAATGGCGCGATCACCAAAGCCTTGCTGCAGTACCCTTTCTGCTTGCAAGATAATTTGCGAGGCTTCGCGCTCAGGCAGGGTCGGCACCGTCTCTTCGTCTATCCACTCGCCGCCATCCTGCCCATAAACGCCCGTTGACGAAATAAACACAACGCGCGTCAGATGTGGTAGTTGCTCGGCCAGCGCGGCTACATGCTGAGCAATCGCCAAATAGCTATTTTGATAACCGCTGGCTGAATAGTCATCCGGCGTGACGATAATCGCCAGATGGGTAAAGTCTTGTAGCTCATCAGCGCGCAAGCGCAAGGCATCTGCTTGCATAAAGCTTGCTTGATCATTTAAATCATAGTGCTCGCGGCTGCGGCGAGCAAGACCGGTGACTGACAAACCGTCCTGCGCCAGTTTATTGGCCACGGGCAGTCCGATGTCGCCTTGTCCGATAATCAGTAGGTGCATACTCATTTTATATCCTTAAAAATAGCGTCGGTATGACAGCTGTATATCGTCATTGGCATCGATACGCTCCTGCCACTCATAGCTGGCATTGATGCGCACTGCTTGATTTTTATCGATATCGTACTGTAGGCCGACGCTTGAGATTGGCTGCCAATAATGACTGCGAGCGTCTGGGTCGCCACTGCTGCCATGATACCAATATGGCAATTGTAATTGGGCCTGCGCGCGTAACTGATTGTTAATCTGATAGTCACAGCCTGTATTGACCCCAGCACCGATACGAAAGCCTTTATGGATGCCGCGCCCTGCTTGCCCCTTCCCTGACAATAGGGCGTAGCATAGCTGCTGCGGCATCTCACCGCTGCCAGCTTTTGGGCTGCCGAGCGCCCACGACCAGCCCGTCTCATAGCCGGCGCTACCGACCAAGTGATCACGCCCTGATGGTTGCGAGCCATCATTTACGCGGGTCGCCTCGACACTGACGCCCCAGCTTTTGCCTTGCTTGGCGGTATTGACAGGATTAAAAGAGCGACCTCGTAGTATTGTAAAATTCTCTAACACCACACGATCTGGCTCATAAAAACGCACGGTCGCAGCCAGTGCCTCTAGATTAAAAAACTGCGGAAATCCTAAAGCGCGATCCAAGGTATCATGGAATCCCAAACGCAACCCCACATCAAGGTAGCCATTATCACCACGCTGACCTGCGCCAATCTGAGCCACTTGTAATGGATGTCTATCGATTGGGTTGTTGTCCGAGGCAATAATACCATGATCTATGATGGTCTTTTTATCGCCAGCTGAGATACTCGATGCCACATTGCGCGCGGCTGATTGAATATTACTCGCGTCATCATTGGTGAGGTTTTGATAGCCCAGTGCGGCCGCCTTGGCATTATTTAGCTCAGCTTGACGCACGGTACTGTCAGATGGGGTATGGCTGGCATCTGCCAATAAAGACTCCTCATCAAGCAGCTTGACCACATCGGAGGGAATGACCACATAAGGCAGCTGGCTGAGCAAATCCTGCTCGGGGCGCACCACATCGATCAGACGCAGAATCTCAGAGGCGCAGTTATCCGTGGTAAAATAATAAGGAATGTCTAAATCCTTAGTTTCCCACACATGCAGGATGATTTGCTGCACCTCTGCGGGTGTCAAATCCAACTGATACGTCCACGCGTCACGCTCATCGTCTTTAAGATATTTGGCCAGCTTTTCGGGATAAGGGTCGATCTCAATTCTATTATTATAACCGCCGCTGGTAGCTTTAATGGCATAAACAGCGAATGCATCGTCAGGGTCGCCATCGACGGTGTCATTGAGGGCGTAAGCATGGTGAATCTGACTGGGGTCAGCAGCGCTGATCGGTGAGTTGATACGTAGCAGGGTATGGGCGAACGCGGAGATTGGATTGTCCAAGTACTCCTCAGCAAACATAATAGATAGCTGCTCGGGGTTTAGCATCGCCATCCACTCTGTCAGCTCAGGGCAGTCCGCTTGCAAGCTTGAGCTATCAATGCCTAGCCTCTGAGTGAGCCAGTGTGTGCGCGCAGGAAACCGGCAAATAGCGGACTGTGCATCGCTGCTGGGTTTGGACTCAGGCGGTGCGACCATCTGCTCGGCCAAGGCCACTAGCAGCGCATCCAGCTCAGCGCCAGCGTCGTGCTGGCCGTCAGTGCTGAGAAAAAACGCAGGACTATCAATAAGGCTTTTGGACGCGTCTTTATTAAAGAGTGATTTTTTATCATCCAAAAAATACAACAATCGCCGCCAAGTGGTATGCTCAGCCAGACTGTGCGCTTGCACCTGCTGACGCCAGGTGGCTAATAATTGCTCGGCTTCGCTATTTTGACTAGGCAAGGTGCCATCAGTCTGCGGCGTTAGGCTCTGGCTAATATCAGCCGTGATGGTTGGCGCAGCCGCCAGCTCACCTGTCATCACCAAAGACGCAGGCATCGGCAACACAGCCTGCACTTGCGCTGAGAGTAGCAGCGCTGCCACTGCAAAAGGCAAACGTGCACGCACGCAGCACGCTCGCAGGCGAGTAGCGCTTGAGGTACAATTTACAGCAAAAATCGGATTTGTAGACATGAGGAAACTCTCGCCCGTTATCATATGAATCATATGAGTGAATATAAACCTAAATATGCTAACCACCACCATCGATGCCATACATCTAACATCTGCGCTCAACCTATTTATAACGAAAACGACAATATAAAGAGAACATTATGCCCAGCTCAACCATTCCATCATCCATGACTATCGATGATGGCCTACTATCGGCCGCCACTTGGCTTGCATCACCCAATTTTAATAAGCGACCTGAGCACACTACGATTGATACCATTGTCATTCACAATATCAGTCTACCGCCCAACGAGTTTGGCGCATGCGGCTCTGATGGTGTGCATTATGTCAAAGCACTATTTACCAATCAGTTGGACTGGGACGCCCATCCGTATTTTCAGACGATCAAAGGTGCTGAAGTGTCAGCGCACCTGTTCATAGAACGTGATGGCGCAATTACGCAATTTGTCAACTTCAATGAGCGCGCGTGGCATGCTGGCAGATCCAGCTACCTTGGGCGACCTGAGTGTAATGATTATAGCATCGGCATCGAGCTTGAAGGGTCTGATTTTGTGTCCTTTACCGCCGCGCAATACCACACGCTTGCAGCCGTCGTCGCGGCTATATATAGCGCCTACCCCAACACCCGCCGTCACCTCACTGGACACAGCGACATCGCCCCTGGACGCAAGACCGATCCAGGCGAGTTTTTTGAATGGGCGCGGCTGCGTGAGCTTATTGCTCACCAAATGGCAGGATAGCTGGTGGTGACTGGCTGGTAGCATTTCCACAGTCGTTCCATTTATCTCGATAACGAAAGTGCTATAATCTGTCAGTTTTTTGACACCTACCACTCAGTAACTTCTTATCAGCAACCCCTGATCAGTAAACAACATAGCAAAACAGGTTCTTATGGCAAAAAGTCGGTTATTTCGCTCTACGATGGTCGTCAGTAGCATGACCATGCTGTCTCGTATTTTAGGCTTGGTACGTGATGTGGTGTTATTGGGCGTGTTTGGCGCAGGTGGCCTGATGGATGCCTTTTTGGTCGCTTTTAAGATTCCAAACTTTTTGCGGCGTCTGTTTGCCGAAGGCGCTTTTAGCCAAGCATTCGTCCCTGTGCTGTCTGAGTATAAAGAAAAATATAGCCTACAGCAGGTGCAAATTTTGGTCAGTCGTACCTCAGGGGCACTGCTACTAGTGCTGTCCATGCTGACGGTGCTGGTGATTTTAATTGCGCCGTGGGTGGTGACACTGTTTGCCCCAGGGTTTGCTGAACAACCCGACAAATTTGCCATCACCGCTGAGCTGCTGCGCCTGACTTTTCCGTATTTGCTGTTTATCTCTATGACCGCCTTTGCCAGCGGTATCCTACAAAGCTATGGCCGCTTTGCCGCACCAGCCTTCGCCCCCGTGTTATTAAACTTATGCATGATTGGTGGCGCGCTGATTTTCGCGCCGATGTTTGATACACCGATCATGGCGCTCGGCTATGCAGTGGCTATCGCAGGATTGCTACAGTTTTTGATACAGCTGCCGCAGCTTTGGCAACAAAAGCTGCTGGTCGCGCCCAAGGTTGACTTCAAACATGAAGGCGTCAGACGTATTCTAAAGCTGATGCTACCTGCTATCTTTGGTGTCTCGGTCACCCAGATTAATCTGCTGCTCAATACCGTCTTTGCCTCATTGATGATAGGCGGCTCAGTCTCTTGGCTCTATGCAGCCGAGCGCATGAGTGAGCTACCGCTTGGGCTCATCGGGGTGGCGATTGGGACGGTTATTTTGCCCAGCTTATCAAAGAGCGAAGCGCAAAAAGACGATGTCAGCTTTAAAAAGACCATCGACTGGGCGGCTCGTCTGATTATTTTGGTGGGCGTGCCAGCGTCGGCGG
>NZ_JAPEHS010000053.1:0-17513 GCF_028823565.1 Psychrobacter sp. A3 | reverse complement strand
CGCCTTGCTTAACCAAACTCTCAACCTCACTGTTGGTCAAATAATCAGACATTTTATCCCTAAAGATTATAGGTCTATTGAGTTGATTTTGAGTTTGATTGCTAACTACCCTGTCAGGCACTATATCCCACTTCAATTCAGATATACTGACTCTGAGATTTGCAACTATGCGCTTTGCTTGTCTATCTATACTAATATCTATCCAATCTTGTTTTTTAAACTTAAATACAACTTTTTCTATATCGCTAGCTATAGTATTGCTACTCAAATCTGTAGCAGATACTTTTAAATCGACGCCAGCTAATAGAGCCTTGCTAGCATAGATATCACCAATAAAGCCATCCCACTCTAACGTAATAATATCACCTTTATTAAAAGTGCCAGATTTGGATGCTAGGGGCGTTGGTGTCCCTGATACATCCAGCTTGAAGTTTTTGAATGAACCACTCTGCACTTTGACTTTGATATATATTTTGTCATATTTATCTGGAGCTGCATTTCTTGATGACTGTCCATGAGGTCCTACATGGTTACGTGTTTTAATACCATAGGGAGAAAACAAGTTGTTATTTAAATATACATCCTCAATACTAAAGTAATTACCACTATCACTTCCTTGATTTACATCACCATAAGTCGCCATGTATTGCTCAGGTTGTTCAACTCCCATTACATCAAAATCCGACTCTGCAAACGCTTGCTGAATCGCAATCAGTTTCGCGCCGCAGCTGGTCACATCACCGCCGCGTGCGATAGGCGAACCATCGACAATAAACGACGGGTCACCACTAAGAATAGTGGTGACCTTTTTGCATTTTTTACAGATGACTTTATCGCCTTTACGCGCGACAGGGATGCCGTTATGAGTAGTATGCGGTGAGCCGGAGATAACCGTCCCACCGTGAGAGGTCTTTGCGCCAACGGTTATATAGGCTGCCATAGTGCTACCTTGCTTAAATACCTAAAGTTTGGACCCTTAACTTGAGTCTATTATTTGTCTGACATTATAGAGGGCTATGACACTAAATATCAAACTTAAGTTTATTTAAAGGTGTAGACTATATGGCAATCTCAGTCGGCGTAAAGTATAGATGCTTTTGAGTAATTGGCTACAATACAAAAGGAAGTTGAGTCTATGCATTCATTACAGATATCAAGCAAAACCTAACCTTCCATCTCACTAGTCAGCCACGCAGATACATCGTCTATCTGTGCTGCCAATTCAGGATGTGCTTTGCCCAGCTCAGCAAGCTTGGCATTAATCTCATGTTTGTCATATTTAATACCTGTCAATGTGTCTTTTAATAGGTCAATTAATTCAACATTTAGCGCATCAGAGAAGATGACGACATCGGTAATGACAGCTTGCTGGACATCCATATGTAAGTCGATAATGCCCCAGTCAAAACGGGTCTCAACGTGATGGCTAAACTGCGGCGTCTTACCAAAGCGCCAGTTCCAGTCCGCCATCTGCTCGTAATAGGCGTTTAACGAAGGTTCTTTTGCTAGGGTGTCTCTATCTAGTTCCTCTACGGGCGTAGTATCGTCATAATCAGTGTCTTGATAGTATTCACAAAACGCTTCGATAATGGCATCGGTTAAAGTTTCATGATTGATATGTTCATTAAACTCAACCAGATTGGCCACGCGAGAGCGCACCGATTTGATGCCTTTGGCTTTGAGTTTGAGCGGATGCGGATTGAGATAATCGCCGAGTTTTTGCATGTTAGCGTTCACGAGTAGTGTCCCATGATGAAAGCTACGGTCAGATGCATGCTTAAAGGCGCTGCCTGATATTTTCTTATCGCCGACTTGCATGTCATTACGTCCGGACTGCTCAGCATCGATACCGAGTTTTTTTAGCGCATTGACGATAATAGTGAAGTTAGCATCTTGGTCGTAGTCGGCCTTGGGTGATAAAAAGGTAAAGTTGGTATTGCCCAAATCATGAAACACCGCGCCGCCGCCGCTTTGCCGCCGTGCCAAAAATACATCGTCGGCTTCCATTTTATCGATTTTGCATTCTACCCACGGATTTTGCGAGCGTCCGATGACCACGGTCTCGCTATTGCGCCATAAAAATAGCGTGTGCGAGTCGGGGTTGAGGGTGTTAAATATCCAGTCTTCGGTGGCAAGGTTAAACCACGGGTTGGTAACGGCAGATTTTAGGATGCGTAGTTTCATTTTTTGTCCTTTTTCAATTATTTAACAGCAGTATGAAAATTAATCACGATTAAAGTGAACTTATGTCTCTAATTAGATTGTTTTGTTAATCTACATAGGTATAATGTTGCTACAATATTACACCTAATATTAAGCTTTATTTTGTCATTAGCTTTAACAATCCGCATTTCATTTAGGACATTAGACCATGAATTCGTTATTATCATTTGATTCTTTCATTACACCCAGAGTTATAACTATTATATATTGGCTATCGCTATTTGCCGTTTTTGTTGGCGGTATTAGTGTGATGTTCTCAGGTATGGGTGCGGCAGGATTTTTTGCAGGGTTAATGGTTATGGTGTTCGGTGCAATCTCTGTCAGAGTGTATTGCGAGCTTATTATGGTTATATTCCGCAATAATAAATACTTAAAGATAATCAGTGAAAAGAGTCAACTGTAAGTAAGCGCTTGAAAAAAATGTTCGGTCTTAACGAGCTGTGCCTAAGTATAGTGAGTTCAGTATAAAAACGATACAGTGGGACTGGGATGATTTTTATGCAGCATCGAGCAGCGCAAGCGCAGCACGCAAAGAAAATTTATACCAGTTCCACGTTAATATATAATGTATCTGTTTTATTTAGACTCGACTATAGGTTAGCGCATATGTAGCCCACCGTTTAAGACCAAACATGATTTTTGATATAGTCATAGTAGTTTTATCTTAATTCACAATAGGCATGAATATATTTATAAAGAAATGCTACCAAGAGATTTCTCCACCTAAGAAAATTCTAAAACTCTAATACCTTACCCAAAATCTTCCCGCAAAATATTCGCCATATTGCGCTCAGCAAGTCCGGTGATAAACACATACGGATTGACACCAGCGCTACTGGGGATTAACGCGCCGCCATAGCCACTACCGACGATGATATTGTCAAAGTGACCCGCTTGGGTGACAGTCGCAGGCAGTTTTGGCTGCTTGGCGAGGGTTTGGCAGCCGCTGATGGCTGCAGAGGTGCTGACGGCTCCCAGCCCAAAGCCCATGGATTTGATAAGGTGACGACGCTGCATAGGCTTCCGGATGGTCTGATTTATTTAATGAACGAGAGTCTAGCAATATTACCTTACTTTATTATTTATTGGCGACAGTTTGTGCGATGTCTGCCGTTTCGGTGACATATCGTGCATAAAAAAACGGTGCATGACGAGAGGATGGGTCAGTCAAATATACGATGCGACTTGACCTAGATGACAAGTTGGCTTAGAATCCGTTTCAGTGTACTAGAACAAAGATACAACTAAATTTGTTAACTAAATTTGTTACAGTCAAATCTGTTTTTAATGAGCAAAATCACGGCATCACATTTAATAGATACAAGGGTTTACGATGACAACAGAAAACACCGCCAGCAGCCATACCACAAAAAACCATAATATAAAAAACGTAATAGACAGCTACGGTCTGCACCAATCAATCTTGCCAAGTAATGATGGGCTGTATGGCGA
Organism: Psychrobacter sp. A3; assembly: GCF_028823565.1. Classification (NCBI taxonomy): domain Bacteria; kingdom Pseudomonadati; phylum Pseudomonadota; class Gammaproteobacteria; order Moraxellales; family Moraxellaceae; genus Psychrobacter; species Psychrobacter sp. A3. The sequence continues at coordinate 13,838 of NZ_JAPEHS010000053.1, read as the reverse complement.
GTATGGCGGCAAGATTGAGCATCCTGAGCTGGCAAAAGCGATGGAGGAGATCGAGACAGGCTTTCGTGCGATCATTAAAGACGATGATTTTGTTAATGAGATGAGCCGCTTGCGTCAGACTTACATTGGTCGGCCTAGTCCGATATTTCATGCCAGACGCTTAAGCGAGCATTGCGGCGGCGCGCAGATTTATTTTAAACGTGAGGACTTGAATCACACCGGCGCACACAAGATTAATCACTGTATAGGGGAAGTGTTACTCGCCAAAAAGCTCGGCAAAACCAAAGTCATCGCCGAGACAGGTGCAGGGCAACATGGTGTAGCACTAGCTACGGCAGCGGCGCTGATGGGCATGGAGTGTGAGATCCACATGGGCGTCGTCGATATCGAAAAAGAGCATCCCAATGTCAGCCGGATGAAAATCTTAGGTGCCAATATCGTGCCGGTATCGCGCGGCGCGGGCACGCTAAAAGAGGCAGTCGATAGTGCGTTTGAGACGTATCTCAATGAGCTGGACACCAGTATGTTTGCCATTGGCTCAGCACTCGGGCCTGCGCCATATCCAGAAATCGTCAGCTACTTTCAGTCAGTGATTGGCCGTGAGGCACGTGTACAGTTTTTGGACGCTACTGGAAAACTGCCGGACAAAGTGGTCGCTTGTGTCGGTGGCGGCTCCAATGCCATTGGTCTTTTTAGCGGGTTTTTGGGTGATACAGAGGTAGAAAAAGTCGGCGTCGAGCCTGCAGGCGAAGGTCTTGATACGCCCAATCACGCGGCGACGATGACGCTTGGGACGAAAGGCGAGATTCATGGGTTTAAATGCTACGTGCTACTCGATAAAGACGGCGAGCCTGCGCCTGTACATTCAATTGCCTCCGGTCTTGATTATCCGGGCGTTGGCCCGCAGCACTCACTCTTGAAGGACAACAATCTGGCCACTTATGAGTCAGCGACAGATGCAGAGTGCCTAGAGGCATTTATGGCGCTATCGCGGCTTGAAGGCATCATACCTGCTCTAGAGACGGCACACGCCATCGCCTATGCGATGCGTGCGGCCAAAGATATGTCGCCTGATGAGACGATTTTGGTCAATTTATCAGGCCGCGGTGACAAAGATATTGATTTTGTCTTAGACAAAGTGGATTTGTCAAATTAGCAATCAGATGTCGATATTTAATCGCTACTTACGCTATGTTCAATACGTCCTAAGCTGTTATCATTGCCATGTTTTATCACATGGCATTTTTTATGACTGCTAAGACGGTCTCAGCGCTAACTAGGACGAACCCATGAGCAAACGCGATCTCATTATTTTTATCACGCTGTCGTTTATGTGGTCGCTGTCGTTTGTGTTTTATCGTATTGGCGTGCCTGAGTTTGGCTCATTAGCGTTTGCCAGTCTGCGGGTGATATTTGCTGGGCTGGTGATGCTGGCGTTTGTCATGGTCAATAAGAAAAACCGTGACGGTCTGCGTGATCGTTGGCAGCTGCTGGCGCTGGTTGGTATTTTTTCTGCGGCTCTGCCGTTTGTGTTGTTTTCTTTTTCTGCTCAGTCAGTCAACGCAGGGGTGTTGGCGGTGCTCAATGCCTCTGTGCCGATGATGAGCGGCTTTATCGCCAGTATTTTTTTTAAAGACCGGCTGTCCAAAAGACAAGTGCTGGGCTTGGTCATCGGTGTGATCGGAGTCGCTATTTTGATGAGCGAAAGCTTGTTTGCTGGCGGTGTCTCAGAGGCCGGATTGGCTAACGGTTTGTTGCCAATGGGCTATGCGCTACTTGCTTGTGTCGGCTATGCAGTCGGAGCCAATATCACCCGTCATTATTTATATAATGTCTCACCCGTGGCCATCACTGCAGGCTCGCTGATCATCGCCAGTATTTTGATGCTGCCTGTGGCTTTTTATGCGTTTCCTTATGATCAGAGCATCAGCGCCAAGGCGTGGGTGTCGGTGGTTTGTATAGGTGTCTTTTCTACAGCGATTGCCCTCATCTTTATGAACCAATTGATCAAAAACATCGGACCGACGCGGGCAACGAGCATCACTTTGGTGATTCCGATTTTTGCCATTATCTTGGGCTATGTGCTGTTGGGCGAGGCGCTAGATACCCGCGCCATCATTGGCTCGGTAGTGATATTAATCGGCACTTATCTGTCGCTTGAGTTGTCGGTTAAAAAACTGCTGAAATCCTAAACTCGCGCAGGCCATCTCATCGCTGAAAGGTAAGGACTTGCAGTCAAATACTAGCAGATAAATACCATGTCAAGCCCGCGGCGGTGTGGTTAATTTACGCCTCCGACCATGACCAGCTGAATAGGGAAGGTAATGATGTCAAAGGCTTTGGCAAGAGGCATCAGCGCCTTTAGCTTTTTTTCTTCTGCCAACATGGTGTCTGGCTGATAATGATAAAACGTCAGGGCGAGAGGGACAGCCACTTTCACCAATTCTTATCGCAAAGTGCGGCGTGTCTTTTGTTGGCATGAGTTTAAAGGAAAAGTACGCCAGATCGACGTGATTTAGTATAGCTGTCAGCTCAGGGTCTTGGTCTGTGCTTTGTACCAGATAGCTGCGCTTTTCCCCTGCAAGCACAATCGCATTATTCACTCCTCTAATAGGCGCGCTGGGCTTGCCAACGGCGATGAGTCTATCGGTCAGTTGCTCGACCGCGACCCATTTTGCATCTTCTTGTCGCATTAGCTGATAGTCGAGCTTTTCTGGCGTAAGACAGCCGCTCAAGGCCAACATAAGCCCCACACTGCAAGCCGCTGGCAAGTATTTTTTTGCAAGGTGTTTGCGATGCTTTGTTTGGGGCGCTGCGGTTGGCGTTTGCATGTTTTTTCTCTATTTGATCGATATTTTTGATACGTTAAATACGCGATATTGCCACTATTTAATACGAATAAAACACCGTCTATTATTGGATAACGGCGTTGCTTTTATATTGATAAATGTTAGCTTTCTCTATTTAATCGAGAGACACACAAGCTAGAGATAGGATATAGGGCGCAGGGCAGTATGGTACGCGTCATTGTGACATATTTAGCCGAGGTTTTATCGTCATATCATTGAGCATGATTGGCTGCGTTGATTTGCTGCATGGATGGCAGGACAAAGGGCAGGATAGATAAAGACCAGAGGTGTTTTTGTTTGTAACGCTTGCTTGAATAAATCCATCCGCTCCCTATAAAGATAACGGTCGTTCAATATGACTTTTTATGCCTTTATTCGGTCGCAGCGCATATAGATACGCAGCGCACCGATACCATAATAAATATGCATGACAAAGCATTGAGCGACTTGATAGCGATGTATCTGATTTATTTAGCGTCGACTATAGGCAGCAGTATAATAACGAACATTCACCAATCACGACAAACACCATAGGACACAATATGGCATACGATAATTTATTTGAACCTGTCAAAATGGGCAGCCAAACCCTAAAAAACCGTATCATTATGGCACCTCTGACCCGTCTGCGCGCAGTCGAGCCAGGCGATGTGCCGACCGCAATGGCAGGCGAGTATTATTCGCAGCGCGCAGGAGCAGGGCTGGTCATCACCGAAGCGACGCAGGTATCCTTTCAGGCCAAAGGCTATGCTGGCGCGCCTGGTATTCATACTAAGGATCAAGTTACAGCATGGAAAGCTGTGGTCGATAATGTCCATGGCAAAGGCGGCAAAATCGTCGTGCAGATGTGGCACACAGGACTGGTCGCGCACAAAAGCGTGCAGCCAGATGGGCAAGCGCCGATCTCCGCCTCCGATGTCGAAGTCGGCGCTCGCACGTCACTGCGTGATAGCGATAATCAAGCGATTCGCGTCGAAGCCACACCGCCGCGCCCGGCGACTTTGGACGACATTAAGCAAGTGGTCAAAGACTTCGCTCATGCAACAACCATGGCTCGCGAAGCTGGGTTTGATGGGGTAGAAGTCCACGGCGCTCATGGCTACCTATTGCATCAGTTTTGGGCCGAGCACACCAATAAGCGCGATGATGAATACGGTGGTAGTAAAGAAAACCGTGCCCGTCTAACGCTCGAGGTCGTTGACGCTTGTATTGCGGCTTGGGATAACGATCACGTTGGTATTCGTATCTCTCCGCAAGGCTCGTTTAATGGCGTAGATGCTGGCTATGATGAAGACGATAATATCTGGCTGATTGAGCAGCTCAATAAACGCAATCTGATGTATCTGCATATCTCTGAGCCTGATTGGGCGGGTGGCACGCCTTATACCGAAGGCTTCCGCCAGCGTATCCGCCAAGCGTTCGACAACATGATTATCGCAGCTGGCGGCTATACTGCCGAAAAAGCATCGCAAAATATCCAAGCCGGCTATATCGACGCGGTTGCCTTTGGTCGTGACTTTCTTGCCAATCCTGATTTGCCGGAGCGTATTCGTCAAGATGCACCGTTAAATGAGCAGCATCCGCAGAGCTTTTATGGTGGCGGTAGCGAGGGCTACACCGATTATCCTTATTTGGATAAAAAACAAGCCTAATGTAGCGACGATTAACTTTAAATTTTAAGCGTTAAAAAGCCGCTTTACATCTTTGTAAAGCGGCTTTTTTATGAGAAATTCTATGTTAGGGCTTCGATATTTGTTAATTTTGACAGACCTTTTAGTAGGGCAGCTCCTCATTTTTAGCTCATTTAGACGGCTATTGATTGAATTGAGATACGCCTTAGTATCGACGATATAGCGGTCATTGATATAGCGGCTACTGATACAGGGGTCATTGACCAAAACGACCCGCTTGATAATCACGCAAGGTTTGATGTAGCTCTTCTTTGGTATTCATGACAAAGGGTCCGTGGGCTGCTACAGGCTCGCCGATAGGCTCACCGCTAAGTAACAGCAGTTTGGCAGAAGTTTCGACAGGCGTGTTAGCGGCGAGAAGGCACAGCTCAATACGGTCATGAGTTGCCAATTGCTCCGCCGCCATCTCAGCGCGGTGCTGGGTTGGCGCGGCAAATTGTATCAAATGACCCGCACTGATGGCGGTGCCATTCACCAGCACCTCGCCTTCTTGTACCAGCAGGAGCACATTGTGAGTATCAGGGAGCTGTAGTGTCGTTGCGCCTGCACGATGTAGCGCGATGTCCCAAAGGTTAATGGGTGTAAAGGTGCTGGCCGCCCCTTTAATACCTTGCCAATCACCAGCGATAATCGCCGCTGTGCCAATCGCTGTTTGATGGTTACTATCTGCTGCTAGCCTCACCATCGGCATGTCGGCGCGCTTGATGCTCTGATATCTTGGCGCTGTTAGTTTATGAGCGCTCGGCAGATTAACCCACAGCTGTACCATGCTAAATAGCCCGCCGCGCGCACCAAACGCCTCAGAGTGAAACTCCTCATGCGTGATTCCGCGCCCTGTGGTCATCCACTGGGCATCACCTGCCAAAATATCGCCGCGACCGCCGGCCGAGTCAGCGTGACTGATCTCACCTGCATACGCGACAGTCACTGCCTCAAAGCCTTTGTGCGGATGTTGTCCGATGCCGTGTGGCTTGGTCTGATAATGAGGGTTTGGGGCAAAGGTGGTCGGCTGGCCATAGTCAAATAACAAAAACGGGTCAGTATGGCGATAGTTAATGTCGGGGTCATCATCCAAATGGTTGATTAAGGTTTTTACATAAAAACCATCACCTATCCATTGCGGCGCTTTGTCACCATGAATATGTTTGATCGGACGCATGTATCACCTCATAAAAATAGTATATGGCTTATGCAGCATGACGGGAGCCAAGCGTCAGATGCCTCAATATAGTATTATCTCAGTATATATTCAAAATAACACATATTATGCTTGTTTGAGTCATTATCTCACTGACGCAAGATTGGTTGGGTTGGGTTTTTTACATAGAGCAGGAGCAGCGGGGGCATGATAATGCGGCTTATACCACTTATACTATCTCGCCGCATACATGGCCACTGGCCCACGCCCACTGAAAATTATAGCCGCCCAGCCAGCCGGTGACGTCTAGCACCTCACCGATAAAATATAAACTCTCTTGCAAATTGCTTTGCATGGTCTTTGATGATACCTCGTCGGTGGTCACCCCGCCACGCGTGACCTCGGCGGTGCGGTAGCCCTCGGTGCCAGAGGGTTTGAGCTGCCAGCCGTTGAGCGCCGCGCCCAGCTCCAGTAGCCGCTCGTCTTTGATATTGGCAAGCTCGGTTTCTTTGATGTCATCCCACAGATGCGCTTGTAGGGCGGAGAGCAGTTTTTTTGGTAGCGGGCTGGTGGTATGGTCAGCCAAAACGGTACGAACCAGCTGGCGTGGATGGGATTTTTTGTGAGCAAGCAGGAGCGCAGTCATATCAGTATCTGGCAGCAGGTTGATACGGATGGTTTCTCCAGTATGCCAATAGTTTGAAAGCTGAAGCATGGCAGGGCCTGAGAGCCCGCGATGAGTAAATAGCAGCGGTAGTCTAAAGGAGATACGCTCATTGCTGGCAATCACCGGCAGGCTGATGCCTGCCAGTGAGCGGATAAGCTCGCCAGTCTGATCGGTAAAGGTAAAAGGCACGAGGCTGGCATCGGTTGCCACCAGAGTATGACCAAACTGCTGCGCCAGCTCATAGCCAAGACCGCTGGCACCCATCGTTGGAATCGACAAGCCGCCCGTTGCCACCACCAGCGACTCACAGCGGTAAATGGTTTGTGGCAACGTGGGCGAGCTTATGGCCTCTTTTCTTGCTTGCTTTTCTTTTTTACTCAGCGATTTGCTGGTGCTCAACTCAAAGCGTGCATGGTTGGCACTATCGATTGGCTTTACGCCATCAATCTGTGTACTAAGCTTGATATGCACACCGACTGCCGCGCACTCATCTAGCAGCATGGTCACGATGTCTTGGGCTGAGTCGTCACAAAACAGCTGACCGTGCTCGCGCTCATGATAGGGAATATGGTGCGCCGCTACCATACTGATAAACTCCCAATTAGAATAACGGCTCAAGGCCGACTTACAAAAGTGCGGATTGGCGCCGATAAAATGGCTCGGCTCGACGACATAGTTGGTAAAATTGCAGCGTCCGCCCCCCGACATGAGGATTTTCTTACCTGCTTTATTGGCATGGTCGAGCACCAGCACGCGGCGACCACGGCGACCAGCGGTAAGCGCACAGTATAGACCGGACGCGCCCGCACCGATGATGATGACGTCGTAATGGGTAGAGTGGGAAGCGTAAGACCGGACGCGCCCGCACCGATGATGATGACGTCGTAATGGGTAGAGTGGGAAGCGGGACGATGGTGACTCATGGGGATCTCATAAATAAAAAGGGGTGGGGGATGCGCGTGACGTCTAGATTAGCCCATATAAAGGTAAACCCAGATATAGAACAACCCAAATAAAGGGAAGCTAAACAGGTTAAGTGCGTAACAACAGTCAAAAACCCTCATCGGCGAAAAAAAGCCAATATAAGCGCGTGTCATCGCCGCTGGCGTGTAGCTATTGTCCATATTTCATATCAGGTTACAAGGATTAAATGTAATGGTGCAGTCGCGCGCCAGCAATAAGCAAGTATACGGCTGTACAGTGAAATTGTTATGAATGGGCATTGATGCCTTGCAACCGTCCCGCTTATTTGTCAAACTAACACAGAGTGTCACACATTATGGAAGATGACTCTTATTGCTTGTACAGACAGTCGCGCGCGGCGGTTTGTGCGAGTCATAATAATGAAAAAGGATGAATACTATGACGCAAAAATCATTTCCTGTTGCAGACGACTTTCTTGCCGCCGCCAATACCAGCGCGGAGCAATACCAAACAGACTATCAGCAATCTATCGAATCTCCTGAGAGCAATGATGCCTTTTGGGCACAGCGTGCCGAGCTGGTCGATTGGATAAAAAAACCCACCAAAATCAGCGACGTCAACTATGATTTGGACGATTTTCGCATCAAATGGTTTGAAGACGGCCAGCTCAATGTCTCTGTCAACTGTCTCGATCGTCATCTAAAGACCCATCCTTACAAGCCTGCCATCATTTGGGAAGGCGATCACCCGTCGCAGCATAAAATCATCTCATTTAAAGAGCTGCACGAAGAAGTCTGCCGGTTGGGCAATGCACTGCGCAAGCTGGGTGTCGAAAAAGGCGATCGAGTGACCCTATATATGCCAATGATACCAGAGGCGATGATCGCTATGCTGGCCTGTACCCGCATCGGCGCAGTACACTCTGTGGTATTTGGCGGTTTTTCTGCTGAGAGCTTGGGCAATCGCTTGGTCGATAGTCGCTCCAAAGTCATCATTACCGCAGACGAGGGCGTGCGCGGCAATAAACACACTCCGCTAAAAGCCAACGTCGATCGGGCGTTGGACATGGATGGCACCGACACGGTCACTAACGTCGTCGTCGTGCACCGTACTGGTAACTCAGTACCGATGAGTGGCCGCCGCGACATTTGGTACCATACCTTAATCGATGGCGAGTCTGAGCATTGCGAGCCTGAGGTGATGAATGCCGAAGACCCGTTGTTTTTATTATACACCTCAGGCTCTACGGGTAAGCCCAAAGGCGTGCTGCACACCACAGGCGGCTATCTGACGTATGCCATCTCAACTTTCCGTGACGTGTTTGATATCAAAGACGATGACGTCTATTGGTGTACAGCGGATGTCGGCTGGGTGACGGGGCATACTTATACCACTTATGCACCCCTTGCCAATGGTACGACGACCGTGATGTTTGAGGGGGTGCCTGAGTATCCAACGTGGGCGCGCATTGGTCATATCATTGATAAGCATGACGTGACGATTTTGTACACGGCGCCGACAGCGGTTCGGGCGATGATGAAAGAGGGCGATGCCTTTGTCCGTGAGTCGGATCGCTCCAGCCTACGCTTGCTGGGTACGGTCGGCGAGCCAATAAACCCAGAAGCTTGGGACTGGTATTATCATATCGTTGGTAGTGGCAAATGCCCCATCGTCGATACATGGTGGCAGACTGAGACAGGCGGTATTCTCATGGCTCCCATACCAGGTACGGTGGCGCCAAAACCAGGGGCGGCAATGAACCCGCTATACGGTATCAAGCCAGAGATTGTCAATACGGATGGCGAGGTTTTAGAAGGCGCTGCCGAAGGCAATCTGGTAATTAAGAGCAGCTGGCCGGGGCAGATGCGTACGATTTATAACGACCATGAGCGCTTTTTAAAGACATACTTTAGTGAGTACCCAGGTTATTACTTTACAGGGGACGGCGCGCAGCGCGACGAAGATGGACACTACTGGATCACTGGCCGTGTCGATGATGTGCTCAATGTCTCAGGCCATCGCTTAGGCACAGCGGAGATCGAAAGCGCGGTGGTGGCGCATCCGGCGACCGCTGAGGCTGCCATCGTCGGTATGCCGCATGAGATACGCGGCATGGGGGTTTGCGCCTTTATTATCCTAAAATCTGGCGAGACGGCCACAGAGTCGCTAAAAGCCGAGCTAAATCGCCATGTGCGTACAGAAATCGGCCCGATTGCCAATCTTGATGCTATCTATATCGTCGATGCACTGCCCAAAACCCGCTCAGGCAAGATCATGCGCCGTATCTTGCGTAATTTGGCTGCAGGGCAGTATGTGGGCTTGGGCGACCTATCCACGCTAGCCGATAGCTCAGTGATCAATCAGCTGGTTGAGGTGGTCAAGGCAGAACGCGGTGAGTAAGCAGGTAAGTAAATAGTAATAATAATATCAACAATAAAAAAAGCCATGTTATCGACGGTAGCATGGCTTTTTTACGTAGATGATATTGATATCAGCAGGTTTTAAGGGTTCAATAGCTTTTATGAGCCTCGCTATCTGCACAAGACTGCCTGCACATGCTGGCTTACACACATTATTTTTTGATCAAAACACCACAAGGCCGACTGTCGTTATGTCTGAGCACACACTCCACTCTTGTCATCCTGCTGATACCGCTGCACCGACCATTGCCATCATCGGTGGCGGGTTGACGGGACTGTTTACCGCCACTTTGTTGGAGCGTGCGTTTGGTCATACGCCTGCCGCCCAGCCGATGCCGCAGCTGACGATTTTTGAAAAATCTCGCAGCGTGGGGCGTTTGGCCACCCGATATCGCCGCGATAGCCAAACGCATAAAAACTGGCAATGGGCGTTTGGGGCGCAGTTTTTTACCGCAAAGACCGCCAGCTTTCAGCAGTTTATAGCGCCATGGCTCGACGTGGGTATGATACAGCCGTGGTGTGCCAATGTGATCGAGATGACCACTGCCCATACGGCGGGTCAGCGGCCCTCTACCATAAAAAAAGAGCGCTGGAATACCGAGCAAGCTCGCTATATCAGTATCCCAAAGATGACCAGTTGGGGGCGCGCGTTGGCAGGCGAGCTACAGCACACCACCATGCGTTTTCAAACCCGTGTGGCACCGCTGGCGCAGTACACTGAGCCAGCAGCTGGCGAAAATAAGCAACAAACTAAGCAAAAAACTGAGCTGTTTGATGAAGCAGGCCATAGTCTTGGGCTATTTGACTGGGTGATCTGTACCGCGCCAAACGTGCAAGCGGGCGAGCTGATGGCTGGCAGTGGCTTTGACAAACAAGAGAGCATCATCACCATCAAGATGCAAGCTTGCTACACGCTGATGCTCGGCTGGAATGAGGGGCAGGCACTTCCTGCGGCGTTGACGGATGCAGAAGACGGTAGCAGATGGGACGTCGCTTATGTCAATGATTCGATCATCGATAGGATATTTATAGAGCAGCGCAAACCTGCCCATGAAACGCTGCTACCGAGTATCACCATCCATGCCCGCAACGACTGGTCCGAGCAGCAGGTCGATGAAGAGATAGGGCAGGTACAAGCTGCGCTATTGACAGCAGCGCAGCATGCTTTGGGCTGGGATGATACCTGTGCCCCCACACAGATCGACTGTCATCGCTGGCGCTATGCCGCGACGCGCTCCGATGCGCAAACCCCCGCCCAAGGCGTACTCACTGATGCGTCTCGTCAATGGATCGTCAGTGGCGACTGGTGCGGGCAAGGCAATATCGAGAGCTGCTATCACATGGCGCAGCAGACAGCTGAGGTGATCTGCGCCGCGCTTGCAGGGTGATGCGTTGCTACCCCTTGATAATGACAGAGGGCGTTTATAATAATCGGCGCTGGGCGGGAGGCCCGTTGATAATATTCATGGAGGAGATGCTATGTTTGGATTCGATATAGACTTAGACCTCATGCAGTACCACTTTTTCCAATTGGGTGTTGCCTTTATTTTATCGTTGCCCATCGCGCTCAACCGCGAGATGAAAGACAACGGCGCGGGGCTGAGGACGTTTCCGCTAGTGACGATTGCCTCTTGTGCATTTATGCTGGTGGGTATGGATATCTATGAATCAGCAGGTGAGGCGAGGATTATGTATGCCATCATCACGGGTATGGGCTTTATCGGCGGCGGAGCGATTTTTAAAAACGAGATGGGTTCAAAAGGCACTGCCACGGCGGCCAGCTTATGGAACACGGGCGCAATCGGCATTTCGGTGGCCTATGGTCGCTACGAGATTGCCATTATTCTGTCTGCGGTTGGTTTTTTGATTTTGCAGTTTTCTGAGCCTTTTAAGAGCAAAAAAGAAAAAGACACTCCATAATCTACTGTAGAAAATTTACCAGCCAAAAAAAAGCCCACAGAGGAGGTGCTGTGGGCTGAGGAAAACTGGACAGGTAGCAAAATCGTGCTACAAGGCAGTGGTGGTGTCTTGTTGTTATTATGCGGTTATTACGTGTTTTCATCGACACTGCATGGCACTAAACACATCAGTAGTATGCTCAAAAGTACTGTACATGGCCGTTTTGGTTCTTATCTACAAATCTACAAAGACATCTTCGGTACTGACTATACTTACTAAGATTAGGGCAATTATAATCCGTTCAATAGGCAGATATATTTACTTACATATTTAAGTGTACAAGTGTTTTCTTTTGCATGGCTATCATAACGCAACTGATGGTGATTTGGCTACGATTTGGCGATTTTGGTTACATGACATTACGTTTTATCTTTGGGGGCAGCGTAAGAGATGGCATGACGGCTTGCCCGAAAAGTGCTAAGCTATCTGCCATTATTATGTCTATATAAAACTGGGTTTGCCATGACTGAGAGTACGCATTTGCATACGCAGGAACCACCAAGTAAGCAAAATACCAAAAGTATTTTTAACTTGCCAAACAATCTGACCATTGCTCGTATCTTAATGATTCCGCTGTTTGTAGCGATTGCTTACTGGCCGCCAGCGATGGGGATTGGCATGCCTGCTATCTCAGATAATGTCATCGCGCGGGTAGGGATGAGTGAGTTTAGCGATAGCTTATTGCGCCATTTATTATTGACGAGTGTGTTTATCTTAGCGGCGATTACCGATTGGCTAGACGGTTATTTTGCTCGTAAGCTCAATGTCACCTCAGCCTTTGGCCGCTTTTTGGACCCTGTCGCTGACAAGCTGATGGTGGCGGCAGCTTTGATTATCCTCGTGCAGTGGCACCCAAATATCATCATGGCCATCGCAGCGATTGTGATTATCTCGCGTGAAATCGCGGTATCGGCGCTACGTGAGTGGATGGCTGAGCTGGGCAAAGGCACCAGTGTGGCGGTCTCCTATGTCGGCAAGCTCAAGACCACCTTTCAGATGGTGGCGATTACCGTATTGCTGCTAAACTGGGAGTCGCTTGAAACCATCGGCTATGCGCTTATGGTGGCCGCCGTGGTTTTGACGCTATGGTCGATGATGATTTATCTAAAAGCGGCTTGGCCGTACCTCAAACAAAACGGCTGATATTCAAATCTGTCTATAAAGGCATCTACCGGTCAAAGACCCTAGTTTTTAATACTAGATATCAACACCTAATATTTAACACCTAATTCCCAGCAAAAAAACGCCAGTCGCATCAGCCACTGGCGTTTTTTGCTATGGTTATCGCTTATATTTATACTTCTTGTTATGTAATACTTCTTATAGCGCGATTGACTCTATAGCGTTACGGAGTTGTTTTCCCCCAGATTGGTCGCTTTTTTGCCATCCATGACCGCAGCGGTGGTCATCTTAAACATATTGACCACTGAGCTACCACTGAGCCAGTATTCAGCGCCATGTGGCACGACTTTGATGAGCTGGACATTTGGATCTTCTTTGCCTTGCTCGTAAAACGCATTATAAATCGGCGACCATAGCTCATCGAGCTTTTCTTGGTCTTCAACCAGCTCGGCTTTACCATTGATCGAGACGTAATTTTTGGCGTCTTGGCTGACATAAGCCAAGTTTACTTGTGGGTTTCTTTCGATGTCTTTGACGGTTTCGGTGGTTTTATCACCGATAAACCAAATCTCTTTGGCACCGATACTGGTTTCGCTGGTGGTCATCGGGCAGGCGTGCAGGTGGTCTTCATGCGTACGGGTGGTCATCATGGCAAATTTAACGTCTTTTACCAATTCTTGCACTTTATCGATATGGTCTTGTCTACTCATAGGGATTTCCTTTTCTTTATAGTTTGTTAGGGTTATAGATTGTTGATATTTGATGGTGACGTCGATTGGCTTTGAGCAGAGACTTTGAATATATAAAAAACCTCCGCTATCCCGCAACTGCCATCTAGCATAACGACTACTGGCAAAGCATTTATATAGGCTGCCAGTAATGCGATGTGACGGTTTGTAAGGACTATAAGTATTAGGTAAAAATTGTGACGGCATCCATCGAAGCTTGCTGCTTTGCAAATCCTCAATGCTAAACAGATAAGCCAAGTAAGACTATATGAGTAAGACTATATGGTTAGCTGAATGTAAAACTGTTATGGATTTAAACGCGCTACTGGTATAAATTTTA
>NZ_JAPEHS010000052.1:0-17796 GCF_028823565.1 Psychrobacter sp. A3 | reverse complement strand
TTTTTGTTGTTGCTCGGCTTCCTCTGGCTCATACTGTAGCGTCGTCATGACTGGAAAGTGATCAGAGCCTATAGACGGCAAACGCTGAATATCAACGACTGTGAAGCAAGCACTGTGAAAAATATGATCAAGCGCCCAACGCAAAAATGGATAATTGACATGAAAGGTATTGATAAAGTGGCGGCCGATACGCGGGTCCAGCAAGCCTGAGATGCGCTGAAAGCGGCGCGTCGTCTTCGACCAGGCCACGTCATTAAGATCGCCTGCCAGTATGGCGGTTTGATCGTGCTCTTTGATGTGTTTGCCGACCATTAGCAGCTCGGCATCGCGAGTGGTCGATTTGTCGGCCTCAGTAGGACTGGGCGGCATGGGGTGTAGGCAGTATAGCCAAATCACTTGACCATTTTGCAGGCGCAGCTGTGAGTGAATTGACGGTATGTCATCTATCATCAAATACTTGACCTCAGGGTCGATCAGTTCAAGTTTCGAGTACAGGTGCATGCCATATAAATTGTCTAATGGCACCTTAACGGTATAAGGATAGTCTGGCTCAATCTGCTCCAGTGCTTTTTCCCACTTTTTATCACTCTCTAAGGTGATTAAAATATCGGGCTGCTTTTGCTTGACCAGCTCGACCAGCTTTTGGGTATGATCATTGGGCGTTAGAACATTTGACACCATGAGCTTTAGTTGATGCGCTTGCCTTGCAGGTTTGGATTTTGCTTGTTGTACTTCTTTTTTCCATAGTTTGGTATAGGGCAACACCATTCTTAGCTGAAACGCCAATGTGAGGCTCAAAACCACAAACAACAACCACTGCCCTAGCTGCCAGTCTGGCCAAAACATCAACATACCAACCCAAGCGATCACCCCCAGCACCATGATCTGAATACGAGGAAAATCGACAGCGCGCACCCACCAATTATCTAGCGGCAGCCAGCCCCAAATCGTCACAAACGCGACGAGCCCTGCTAGCCACTGGACAGAATAATATAGTAGTGAAAGATCCATAGTATGTATTAACCGTTGGTTGAAATTTTGGTTTGCCGCTGTATAAGATATGTTGGGTGTTCAGGCATCTTTAGGCGTACGGCTCACGATACTGATGCTAGCGCTTACTTTAGCACTTCAATCCAGTGACGCCTACTGCTACAGTCGAATTATATGACAACAACTATAAAACATTACAATGTCAAGTATCTGGCAGTGTGGTGTTGGTGATTGGTTGACAAGCTTTTGTTGATAAGGCTTTTGTACCATAAAACCGCAATGACCAGCATCTGCATACTAATAACATCACGTTATAGTAAACATAGCAAATAGTGTATAAAAAACCGCTAAAAATCGCCAAAACGCCTTGCTTTTTGGGAGCATTCACGGCATTGTTATTGGTTGGCGATGCAACAAATAACTGTAAATAGGATTAGATTTCATGAGTAATTTAACAGTAGGCTTGGTGGGCTGGCGCGGTATGGTTGGCTCAGTGTTAATACAGCGCATGCAGCAAGAAAAAGACTTTGATGGTATTACGCCTGTGTTTTTTTCGACCAGTAACGCAGGTGGCGATGCGCCAAGCTTCGATGGCGTACAGACCAGCCAATTAAAGGACGCTCATGATATCGATGCACTCGCAGCTTGTGATGTGATTATTACCTGTCAGGGCGGCGATTACACCTCAAAGGTGCATCAGCCCCTACGCGATAGCGGCTGGAATGGCTACTGGATCGATGCGGCCAGCACCTTGCGTATGGCAGATGACAGCATCATTATCCTTGATCCAGTCAATCGCAATGTCATCGATAGCGCGCTCGCCAGTGGCAAAAAAGACTTTATTGGTGGCAACTGTACGGTATCCTTGATGCTGATGGCGATCGGTGAACTGTTTAATAAAGGCTGGGTAGAATGGGTCAGCGCCATGACTTATCAGGCGGCGAGTGGCTCTGGCGCAAACAACATGCGCGAGCTCATCGAAGGCATGGGCGTACTACGTGATGCGGTCAAGGACGAGCTGGCTGATCCTGCAAGTGCTATCTTGGATATCGACAAAAAAATCGCGCAGACCCAGCGCGCAGATGACTTCCCTAAGCAGTATTTTGGTGTACCGCTCGCAGGCAGCTTGATCCCTTATATCGATGCGCAATTAGAAAACAAGCAGTCGCGCGAAGAATGGAAAGGCGGCGTCGAAACCAACAAAATCCTTGGCAACTCAGCAGCCAACACCATCCCTATCGATGGTATGTGTGTGCGTATCGGTGCCATGCGCTGCCACGCTCAAGGCCTGACCATCAAGCTCAAAAAAGACATCCCGCTAGAGGAAATCGAAGCGGCGCTAAAAAATAGCGGTAATGAGTGGTTGGACTTGGTCGAAGACGACAAAGAAGCCACGATGAACCGCTTAACACCTGTTGCCGTAACAGGTACCTTGACTGTGGCGCTAGGACGCCTGCGTAAGCTAAACATGGGGCCTGAATATCTCGGTGCATTTACTGTGGGTGATCAGCTACTGTGGGGTGCAGCCGAACCCTTACGCCGTATGCTAAACATCATCCGCGAGCAAAACGCCTAATTTTACAACTCAACTATGAAGTCCAAAAAAGACAGCAGATGGCTGTCTTTTTTTATGGCGATTTTAGGTTCACTCCTCATAACGCGCTATGAGCCGCACATAATCACGTATAATATAAATAGCAGCAAAATTGAGACTGGCATCCCTGTCCCAATAAACCCTTAACAATGCTATAATTAGCACCATTTTCATAGCTTACATAGCGGTTATCATATGCAATTTGTCTTACACAAAACGGCCAGCGGCGAGACGCGTGCGCGCCGTGGCACTGTCCATCTCAATCATGGCGACGTACAAACGCCTGCCTTTATGCCTGTCGGTACGTATGGCACGGTCAAAGGTATGCTGCCGCGTGATATCGAAGCCATTGGCGCTGATATCATCCTTGGCAATACGTTTCACTTATGGCTACGTCCTGGTACTGAGGTCATCGACAAGTTTGGCGGTCTGCACAAGTTTATGCATTGGGATAAGCCTATCTTGACCGACTCAGGCGGCTTTCAGGTCTTTAGTCTCGGTGCAATGCGCAAAATCACCGAAGAAGGCGTCAATTTTAAGTCGCCCATCGACGGTGCCAAGGTGTTTTTGTCCCCAGAAAAGTCGATGCAGATTCAGTACAGCTTAAACTCAGACATCGTCATGCAGTTTGATGAGTGCACCCCCTATCCTGCCACTCACGATGAGGCCAAAAAGTCTTTAGAGCTGTCGCTACGCTGGGGCCAGCGCTGCGTCGATGAGCACAATAGACTGGGCAGCACCAATGCGCTGTTTGGTATTATTCAAGGCAGTATGTACCCAGATCTACGCCAGCAATCGCTCGAGGGCCTGCTTGAGATTGGTTTTGATGGTTATGCCATCGGCGGCCTATCGGTCGGCGAGCCAAAAGATGAGATGATGGATGTACTAGACTATATCCCAGATGCGATGCCAGCAGACAAGCCGCGCTATCTGATGGGCGTTGGCAAGCCTGAGGACATCGTTGAGGCAGTACGCCGCGGGGTCGATATGTTTGACTGTGTCATGCCCACTCGTAACGCTCGTAATGGCCATTACTTCGTCACAGGCGATACAGACAATGCAGGCGTGGTACGTATCCGCAATAGCCAGTATCGTAACGATGAAGGCCCACTAGACCCTGAGTGTGACTGCTATACTTGCCAAAACTTTAGCCGTGCCTATTTATACCATCTCAATAAATGTAAAGAGATGCTAGGCGCGCAGCTGGCTACCATTCATAACCTGCGTTATTATCAGCGCTTGATGCAAGGCATTAGAGACGCCATCGAGCAAGATACCTTTGATGCCTTTGTCAGTGAGTTTTATGCCAAGCGTGGTCAAACGGTGCCTGAGCTAAACCTACGCTAACTCTTTAAACGCCTATCTATCTCTCTGCATCCTTATCTATCATTCAGACCAAAAAAGGGCTTAAGAAAATTCTTAAGCCCTTTTTACTGCTTGACTGATGTATGCGCCATTCAAAAAGGCTAATGGCCAAACGTTTTAACCCATCAATGAGGTCACAAACACGATAACCACTGCGATTGGCGCTACAAACTTGGAGATAATCTGCCATAGCGTCCACGTACCATTAGACAGACCAAGCTCTTGCTGGACACTGCGCTGATCCATCTGCCAGCCAAGGAAGACAATCGCCGCCAGACCCGTAAGTGGTAGGATAAACTTACTGGTGAGCTTATCTAAAGCATCAAAGACACCGTTGCCCATGATCGTAAAATCAGCCCATAGGTTAAACGACAACAAGGCTGCGATACCAAGTAGCCAAATCACAATACTCGCCACGATGGTCGATACTGTACGGCTCATCGAGGTACGCTCTTCTAAAAACTCCACCGTCGGCTCAAGTAGCGAAATCGATGAAGTGATAGCGGCAAAGGTAATCAATAAGAAAAACAAAGTACCGATGATCGTACCTGCGCCCATGCTACCAAAGGCAATTGGCAAGCTGACAAAGATAAGACCAGGGCCTGAGGCAGGATCTAAGCCATTGCTAAAGATAATCGGGAAGATCGCCAGACCAGCGGCCAAGGCAATCACGGTATCCAAGATAACCACTGTACGGGCGGTCTTGAGTAAGTTAACTTCACGGCCCAAATAAGAGCCATACGCAATCATAATGCCCATACCGATAGATAGAGTAAAGAACGCATGACCAAGCGCAGCAAGCATCACGTCTGCAGTCAGCTTGCTAAGGTCTGGAGCAAATAGATAAGCAACCGCTTCACCAAATCCTCCATTCATGACATTATAACCGACGATGACAAACAAGATAAGACCCAATAATGGCATTAACACCTTGGCGGTTTTTTCGATACCACTTGTCACCCCCATACCGACGATGATAGCCGTCAGCACCATAAACACAGTGTGCCAAATGGTCAATGTGCCGGCTGAGGCCAGCATAGCATCAAATGTCGCACCAACTGCGTCGCCATCTTGGCCAACAAACTCACCTGAGGCGATTTTGGTGATATAGTTTAGCGCCCAGCCACCGATGACACTATAAAACGATAAAATTAAGAAACCGCCCAAAATACCTGACGCACCCACGATACCCCAGCTGCGTGACTTGCCTTGGCTGGCGGCCACATCAGCAAAGGTATTGACTGGGTTTTTTTGTCCGCGGCGACCGATCAACCACTCAGCGACTAGAATCGGAAAACCTACTAACGCGATACAGAATAAATAAGCGATAACAAAAGCGGAACCCCCACTTTCACCGACCATATATGGAAATTTCCATATATTTCCCAATCCAACTGCCGACCCTACCGCTGCTAGCACGAAGCCAAAGCTTGAGCTCCATTGTGCATGTTCTTGTTTATTCATAGCCATCTTTTCCGTCCTCTTGCTTCAATTAATACCACTGATAACCTTCCTTGATTATCATAATCCGCCCATCATAATGTTTAAACGAATTATTAAACGCCCCGATATGAAGCGTCCAGTAACATTAAGAAAAAATTGTTTACAATACCGTAAACGCTCAGTTTCTGCTAAGCAACCAAAAAAGTCAAGTGCTCATAAATATAAAAAGCCATAACAATTGGTTATGGCTTTTTATCATTTTACCTCTAACTAACAAGATTTTGGACTACTAACAATCCTTTTTATTATAAATTGTGGCTAAGCCTAATCAATTGTCTACTAACCACTTAGCGCACGACACCGCGGCGGCTGTTTTGTAAGGAGTCAATAAGCAGCTGAATCTTTGGCTCTCTCGGTAGTAGCTCGGTATGCAGCACCTCAAGCGCTTGTACAGTCGTCAGACCCGATCTAAAAATCGTACGATACGCTTGACGCAAAACATCAATCGTCTCTTTTGACCAGTTTTTGCGGCGCATACCTTCGACATTGAGACCATGGGTTTTGGCAGGATTGCCAGATACCATGGTAAAGGCGGCCACATCTTTTAAGATCAGACTTGCCCCACCGATCAGACTATAGTCATCTACCGCACAAAACTGATGAATACCAGAGTTGCCACCGATGATGGTATGGTTGCCAATAGTGACATGACCCGCTACCCCCACATTATTAGCCAACACATTGTGATCGCCTATCACGCAGTCGTGAGCCACGTGGGTGTTGACCATCAACAAATTATGACTACCAATCTTGGTCAACTCGCTGTCTTGAGCGGTACCGCGGTGCAAGCTGCAGGCCTCACGAATGGTATTATAATCGCCAATCTCAAGCCAAGTGCGCTCGCCTGCATACTTCAAATCCTGCGGATCTTCTCCAACACTGGCAAACTGATAAAATTGATTGTGCGCGCCGATACGAGTCAGCTTGGTCACGACCACATGACGATGCAACACCGTATGCGCGCCGATGCTGACTTCATCCCCGACGATACAGTACGGGCCAATGATGGCAGTCTCATCTATCTGAGCGGAGGGTGAGATGAGTGCTGTTGGATGGATCTGACTCATAATGTGGGCCTTTGTATCTTCTGGTGCGAATAAATGGTAAAACACTGACCGTCAGTCATAACTTATCAAACAAACCAAAGTCAGTCTTGCGACAAAATATCGATGCTCATTATAATTCTTCTTGCCTGTTTTGACATAACTCTTTAGATACCGATGAGCCTAAAAGTTATCAGCCAATTTTATTGCTCTTGACGAGCAATCATCACCTGTGCGCTCGCCGCCAGCTCATCTTCGACATGGACGGTACAGTCAAACTTATAAATACCGCGCTTTTGCATCACAGTTTTTGCCCGAATAATCAGCTGATCACCAGGGATAACGCGGCGCTTAAAACGAACCTTATCCACCCCAGCAAACAAATACAGATAACCATCTTCGCCAGTCAATCCTGCGCTGATAAACCCAAGCACCCCTGACACTTGAGCCATACACTCGACCATCAGCACGCCTGGCATGATAGGCTCATTGGGGAAATGCCCATTAAAAAACTCTTCATTAATGGTGACGTTTTTGACCCCAGTGATGCATTCACCAGGGATACAGTCGATCACTTTATCGACCAGCATAAAAGGATAGCGATGCGGTAAGTAGTGCTTTAGCGTATGATAAGTCAGAGGCAAAGTCAGGCCTTGCTCAGCCAAGCTTTTCATGTCGGTATCATTTAAAACATCTATGTCATTGCTGCTCATATGCCGCGTCCTTGCTCATTGCTAAGTATAAAAGGATTAAAAGGTTAAGGATTAAAGTATTGAATATTATATGGTTAACTACTAAGGGTTATGAAATAGAGTGATATCTTGTGGCCAGTCAAATCAGCGCTCATCGCGACCGAGCTGGCGAAACCTAACAGCAGCACGTCGCCAGTTGGCAGTTGGCATGGCCGCGGTACCTGAAGAGTAAGAGCCTGCTTGTTTGATGGATTTGGTCACCATCGTCATACCCGACAACGTGACATCATCAGCAATCTCGATGTGGCCAGTGATACCGACCGCGCCACCAATAATACAGCGTTTACCGATATGCGTACTCCCAGCGATACCGGTGTGCGCGGCGATGGCCGTCCCATCACCGATATGCACATTGTGCGCCACTTGCACCAGATTGTCGATAATCACATGATTGCCGATGACGGTATCATCGATAGCACCGCGGTCGATACAAGTCTGACTGCCAATACGGACATGATCACCGATGATGACTCGGCCTAACTGCGCAATACGCTCCCACCCGGTGGTGCTTGGGTCGTTGGTCGGGGCAAAGCCAAAACCTTCTGAGCCAATACTGGTACCAGCATGCACTCTGACATGATCGCCGATGGTACAATCATGACCGATGACCACTTGTGATTTGATGACACAATCGCTGCCGACCCTCGTACCTGCCTCAATCGTCACGTGGGAAGCCAACGCTGTTCGCGCTCCCAGCTGCACCTGCTCGCCTATCACACAAAACGCCCCTATGCTCACCTGCTCGCCGATGATGGCACTATCGGCAATCACCGCACTCGGATGAATACGACTCGAGGCTGACTGATAAGCAAATAACTGACTGGCGCTGGCGTAAGCCAAGTATGGATTTGCGACCACCAACGCCAAGGTTGATGCGGGTACTTGCTGGCGATAATCTGCTGTGACTAACACAGCCCCTGCTTGACTGTCTGCCAAACTAGAGAGGTAACGAGGGTCGGCCAAAAAACTCAGCTGCGTGTCATTGGCTGTCGTCAGACTACCGATACCGCCAAGCTGTTGGCATAACTGCTCAGCGCTCAGCTCTGCTTTATTTATAACAGGCTGGCGCTGCTCAATTTGAGTGATAAGTTGCTCAATCGTTATCATAGTTATTATTAGTATGAAGTAAGAATAAAAGTCGTATTATAAATAAGACAGTCATCAAGCTGCTATATCAGCTTGATGACCAATTTATCTAGTGCCATCTATTTATACCACACAAGTTATTGTGCCGTACAAATAAGACCAAAGCCAAAGCGCTTCAGATGGCCGCTACGTTAGAACGTATTACCAATCTGGAACTGTACTTTTTCGGTCTCATCACCTTCTTTATCACCGATAGGCATCGCATAACTCAAGGAGATAGGGCCAATTGGCGTATACCAAGTGATACCAGCACCAGCACTAAAGCGCAAGTCATTGTCTTGAGTCAACAATGGTACGCCAGTATCAGCACCCGTATCAGGGTCTACGAAAGTACGGTCTTCTTTATCGGTGGTATCAAAGACTTGCCCGCCCTCTGCAAATAGTACAGGGCGTACTTGGTCAGCCCAGTCACCTTTAAATGGCATGGGCAATACCAGCTCAGCCCCAAAACTGGCCAGCGCGTTACCACCGATTTCTTCGTCTTTATAACGCACATCATCATTGATGGCATCATAATACGTCTGTGACTTTGGTCCAAGTGTTGAGGCTTCATAACCACGAACAGAGCCATAACCACCAGCGTAGAAGTTTTCATAAAACGGTAAATCATTACCATAGCCAAGCTTGGTATAACCACGTGCTATCCAATCCTTATAAATCGGATAATAAATATTGCCGCGGTACACAAGTTTTTGATAGCTGGCATCACCAAGGCCGATGGTCGCATCAACGGTATGGCTCATACCTTTGGTTGGGAATACAGGACGATCTAGGGTGCTATAGTCCCAGCCGAACAGTAAATTATAGGTCTGATAGTCGTTTTTAAAGCCAGTACGGCCTGAAAGCTGCTCTTCACCCTCTTCATCAATAAAAGTGAACTGCTCAAAAGATCCACCATCATCAATTAACTGCTGGACGTTTGAAACCCCTAAGAAGCGGCCACCCCGTACTGAGGTATTATCCACGTTGAGACCTGCGCTGACGCGTTTGGTTTCATCGACAGGATAGCTGTAGTTGAGCGTGGCACCATAGGAGTCGGTCACATAGTTACTGACGTTTCTGTCATCGTACTTGGTCTCACGATAATACGCGCTCAAACCTTGAGAGACACCGTTTTCGGTAAAGTACGGATCGGTATAGCCCAAACTATATGAGTCGCGGGTCTCTGAGCGAGACAGCGCAGCTTTGACTCGGTTACCTGTACCCATAAAGTTATTTTGGGTCAAATCCAACTGGAAGGTCACACCGCCACTTTGTGAATAACCAGCGGCAATGGTCGAACTACCTGAAGGCTGCTCTTCTACCGTGTAATGTACGTCTACTTGATCTGGCTGGTTGGGCACTGGTTTTACATCGACATTAACCGTTTTAAAGAAACCGGTGCGCATCAGACGCGTGCGTGACAATTGGATTTTTTCGCTAGAGGCAAGCGCGCCTTCTAGTTGGCGCATCTCACGGCGCAGTACTTCGTCTTGGGTTTTGATATTGCCCGTAAAGTTGATACGGCGCACGTAGATAGGACGGGCAGGATCGATAAAGTAATCCACATCGACCATTTTGGTATCGTCATTGATACGTGGTACTGGTCTAACTTGGGCCAGATAATAGCCTTCGTTGCCATAACGGCGCTTGAGCTCGGCGGTGGTTTCATCGAGTTTGGCTTGCGAGTATTTTTCGTTTGGGGCAAAGGTGACCAGCTCTTGTAGCTCAGTCGTCTCAAACGTTGGCTTGCCTAAAAAGTTGACCTCACCAAACTGGTACTGCTCGCCTTCGCTTAGGCTGACTTCGATAAACACACTGCGCTTATCTTCGCTGATATTAAGTACTGCATTGTCGACGGCAAAACGCACGTAGCCGTCATTTTGGTACAAGGCTTTTAAGTTTTCCAAACTGGCCGCCAGCTTTTCTTTGGCATAGCGATCAGATTTAGATAACAGGCGTGTCCAAGAAGATTCTTTTACGGCAAAGACATCTTTGATCTCATCATCGCTGAAGTGCTTGTTACCGATGATATTGATATCGACGACTTTGGCAGGCTTGCCTTCGATAAAGCGTACATCAAGCTTGACACGATTGCCATCGAGTAGCGTTTGGTCGACTTCGATATTACTGTTGTAGTAGCCTTGGCTGATATACTGCTGCTGCAGCTCGTTGGCGACGCCTTGTAAGGTCGCTTGCTTGAGCACATCACCGACAGACAAACCTGCGTTGCTCAGTCCTTGCTCTAGTCCTTCTTTTGGGATGAGCTTATTGCCCTCAAAGTTGACTTCGGCGATGGTAGGACGCTCAACAACATCAAAGCGTAATTGACCGCCTTCGACACGGCTTTGAATGTCCGCGAAGTTTTCGGTCGCATATAGCGCCTTAATACTGGCCGCCAAGCTGCTGTCATTTACCGTATCTCCTACCGTGATAGGTAGAACCGGATAGAGGCTATCGGGGGTTAGACGTTGTAAGCCATTAAAACCGATGTCAGTCACTACAAATTCTGCAGCCTGTACCGGCATACTCATCATCGCTACCACTAACGGCAACCCTGCCGCGCTCATAAATAAAGGCGTACGCATAAACACTATCCGTCAATAAAAAAATTGCTTAAGTTAAGTTAAAAAGCACATGTTGTCTTGTCCATTTGCCATAAAATCGCATACTTCGGCGGACAAGACTCAGAACACTTTATATAAAACGCATCATAAAATAAACTAAAAATTACGATTAGTACAGAGACGGCGGCACAAAGCTGCTCTGCCGCCACACCCACAATCGCTGCCCGATACGCGTAAAACCATTAGTGCATCTTGTCTTATCACCCAAACGCTTGGGCAAACCATCAAAACAGTCGGCTGATATCATTACCAATTGCTAACACCATGAAACCTGCCAGCAAGAGTAAACCGATATTAAGTCCAGCCATTTGCACGCCTTCTGAGAGCGGCTTACCGCGAATCAACTCTATGAGATGATAGACGATATGCCCTCCATCCAATACAGGAATAGGCAAAAGGTTAAGCACTGCCAGACTCAGGCTGATCAGCGCGGCGGTAGACAATACCATCTGCCAGCTAATATCGAAGCTTTGTTTGGCGACTTTGGCAATGGTGATCGGGCCTGATAAATTATCGAGACCAATCATACCTGAGAGCATTTTGCCCATCGAGCTGACCGTCATCACCGCCAACTGTTCGGTTTTTTCAAACGACTTGACCAATGACTCGCCTGGACCATAGACCACTGTGGTTTTATAATCTTCAGGAATGACAATCTCAGACTGTGCCACCATAGCACCAATTTGCCCAAAGTCGTTACCTAAATTGTCTTTTTTGCCCTGCGGCATAATGGCCAATTGTACAGGCTTACCCTCTCTTAAGACGGTAAAATTGAGTAAAGTCTCAGGATTATTGCGAATGATGCGCGTGGCACTGATCCAGTCTGCGATGGTGACATCATTAATCGCCGTGATACGGTCACCGACCTTGAGGCCTTGACGATTGGCGGCACCATCAGGTGTCAACTCACCGACGATAGGGGCAATCGTCGGTTGCCATGGCAGCATACCAAAGCTGCTCAGCGCATCTTTTCCATGGTCATCGCCTTGCATAAACTCATCCACAGGCGCGTAGTAAGTCTTGGCGGCGTTGTCCCCAGCTTGTAGCGTGACACTTATATTGTCCGTCTCGCCCATGCGTCCAGCGAGACGGTAATTAATCCCTTCCCACGTCTGTACCTCATGACCATCGATGGCGACGATCTTATCGCCAACGGGCAGCTGAGCGGTGGCCGCTGGCGTATCAGGCAACACCTGCCCAATCTTTGTCGCCAACTGCTCAGACGGGGTCATAAACAACACCCAAAACAAACCAATCGCAATGACAAAGTTCATGATAGGGCCTGCTGCGACGATAGCGATTTTTTTTAGCGGATGCTGGCGGTTAAATGCCAAGTGCTGCTCATCGGCTGCTACCTCGCCTTCTCGCTCATCGAGCATTTTGACATAGCCGCCCAGTGGCAGCGCCGAAATACGATAATCAATACCGCTTTTTTTGCTGGTCCAGCCTGCGACTTTGGGGCCAAAACCAATAGAGTATGTCAGCACCTTAACACCGCACAGGCGCGCCACGATATAGTGTCCCCATTCATGCAGGGCAATGAGCGGACCTAAGACAAAAATGGCCGCAAGGAGCGTCAATAAAAACGTCATGATGTCTTCTCAATATGGTTTTTAGCAAGTTCTTTCGTACAAGGCTGATTTGCAGGACTTCTATTCTTATAGCGTCTGCGCCGCTTATATGGATTTTGCCACCTTGGCCACCAATGCCTCAGTATGCCGACGCGCTAGCTGGTCAATCGACAATATATCTTCTATATCCGCCGACGCCGCTAACAGCGGTACTTGTATCTCACTGAGTGCCTGCTCATTGATATCAGCAATATCTGTCAAGCGAATTTGTCCTGCCAAAAACGCGGCCACGGCAACCTCATTGGCGGCATTGAGTACGATGGTCGCCTGCGTACCCGCTTGCATGGCTTGTCTCGCCAAACGCAAACAGGCAAATTTTTGTAAATCAGGCTCGATAAATTCTAGGCCGCTTAGCGCATACAAGTCCAAAGGCTGCGAGCCGCTATCGATACGCGCAGGATAGCTGAGTGCATGAGCAATGGGTGTCTTCATATCTGGGCTGCCCAGCTGCGCCAAAAAGCTGCCGTCGCTATATTCTACCATTGAGTGAATGATACTTTGTGGATGAATCACCACATTTATTTTATCCTCACTCAAATCAAACAAATGACAGGCTTCTATCAGCTCAAGCCCTTTGTTCATCATCGTTGCCGAGTCGACCGATATCTTTTGTCCCATCGACCAATTGGGATGTTTGACGGCTTCAGCGACGCCAGCTTGCTGCATCTGCGCAAATGACTGCTGCAAAAATGGCCCACCAGAGGCTGTCAACCACAACTTACGCACCCCGTGCTTTGGCTGGTGAATCTGGCGGCTGTCTTGTTGGATATCTACCGGCAAACACTGAAAAATCGCGTTATGTTCAGAGTCAAGCGGCAACAAAGTGGCGTGGTGGGTTTTGACCGCATCGATCATCACCTGTCCTGCCATCACCAGCGCTTCTTTATTAGCAAGCAAGATACGCTTGCCTGCGCGCGCGGCGGCCAATGTAGAAGGCAACCCTGCTGCACCGACAATGGCAGCAACGACCGTATCGGTTTGGCTATCGGTGGCGATATCTACAAGCCCTGCTGCGCCGCCGACGACCTCGATATCAAGCTTCGCTGCGCTTAGACGCTGAGCAAAATCATCGACTGCGGCTGCCGGTACGTTGACGCGCTTTGGCAAAAACTGCTGACACAGCGCAAACAGTTTGTCCAAACGGTGGTAACCCGACAAGGCATAGACTTGGTACTGCTGCGGATGGGCCGCCAAAATCGCCAACGTACTATCGCCAATCGAGCCAGTTGCGCCTAATACGGCGATACGTTGCATCATAACCATCGTTGCCTATCAATAATACAAAAAAAATAAAAATAAAGTCTAACTGGATAAATCCAAGCAAGACACTTTTATACTACCATCACACCAAAGTATTGCAGTGCCCAAAAGCCAAGCGCAAATATCGGCGTGGCAGACAATAAGGAGTCAATACGATCAAGGATACCGCCATGCCCTGGCAAGATTGTCCCTGAGTCTTTGACACCAGCACGGCGTTTGAGCATTGACTCAAACAAATCGCCGAGTACCGAAGCCAATATCGTCAGTACCGATAGCGCGACAAAAGCGATCAGTGGCACCCCTGTCAGCTGTAGCTTAAAGACGCTGATGGCCACGACGACGAGCAACCCTGTGACAATGCCACCGGCCAATCCTTCCATACTTTTATTGGGTGAAACGTTTGGTGCCATTTTTCGGCGACCAAGCTTGCGCCCGACAAAATATGCCCCACTATCCGCGCACCACACCAATAAAAACACATACAGCAGCCACCAAGCTGATAGCTGCCACAGATAAAACATAGCCGTGATGGCGGCGGTTAATATCACCGCGCCCATCAAGCCCAGCTTTTTGCCATACCAATTGGTCGTCGTCGGAAAGACCCGAACCCAAGACAGCGCCATCAGCCATATGGCGAGCGATGCGGCCCACCAAAACAGCCACGTCACTTTAAACAGCAGTGACACCACGGTCAGCGCCAAAACCAAAAGCACAAATAACGCTGGCTGACGCCATTTGGGCATCAGCTTGGTCCATTCGTGAGCGGCGATGATTACCCCTATCGCCAACAGCGGCGCAAACAAAATCGGTGTTTGGCTCGCAAACATTGCAATACCAACGATAATAACGAGAACAATTGCCGTCTTAATCCGTTGCCACATACTCATTGAGCCTTATAATAATGAAAAACGTATGGTCAAAAAATGCATTATAGCAGCTAATCCACAATAGCCCACTCATTGCTACTGACTGCAACAAAAGCGGTTTATTATTTCATAAGCACGCGGCCTTAACCACTGTGAATAATCACGACTAAAAGCGTAGCAGGCTTTTAAGGCACAAAAAAGACAAGCAGCGAGCAAGTATCAGACAAGCAAGTATAAGATAAGACGTTAGGGTCGTTTAGGGTAATTGCTGCGCGCAAGCGATTTGCTCGCTGGTTTTACCAAAGCGGCGTTGGCGCTGGGCAAACTCTGCAACCATCGATGCCAGCTCTGCTGCGCGAAACTCAGGCCATAGGGTTTTGGTAAAAAACAACTCAGCATAAGCGGACTGCCATAATAAAAAGTTCGATAATCGGTACTCGCCGCCCGTCCGTATCAGCATATCGACCGCTGGGGCGTCTGCTAACTGGACATGGCGGCCAAGCAAGTCTTTATCGATATCATCAGCGCACAGCTCCCCTGCCTGCACCTGTTTGGCCAACTGTTTGGCCGCATGGGCAATATCCCACTGTCCACCATAACTGATGGCAATGACCAACGTCATGGCATCAAAATGCGCGGTTTTTTCTTCTGCATCAGCCATCAATGCTTGTAACTCTGCACTGAGCGGACTGCGATCTCCGATAAACCGTAAGCGAATACGGTATTTGTCCATCCGCGGCATTTGCTCATGAATGGTCGAGGTTAAAAGCTGCATGAGCAGCGTCACTTCACTCGGCGGACGTTGCCAGTTTTCGCTAGAAAAAGCAAATACCGTCAAAACCTCAATACCAGTATCGACACAGTATTCGACAATAGGGTCTAGCGCATCTTTGCCTGCCACATGTCCATGGCCTTTGGGTAGATGATTGGCTTTGCCATAGCGGTTGTTGCCATCCATGATGATGGCGATATGACGGGGTAGAAGAGCAGGAGCCAAGACGGCTGAAGTAGACATAGGCTAGCTTGCTTATTGTTGAGATGGTTTAATAATAACGCGTGTCATGACGACAAAACAGCCAAAAAGATAAGATGTGGTGATTATTCACAAACTTATCATAAAGCGGTCTGCTACGGCTTTATGATTGACGACACAATAATAAGCAGCCAATCGCACTGCGCAGTGGCTGCTAAACGACATATAGTCCATTGGAAATAAAACTTTTATAGGTAGGGCTGCGCGACTGGTATAAATGTTACTTGCGTGCTGCTATCGTTCGATATGGCGCAGCCTGCATTTAAAAACAGCACCCCAGTCGCGCTCTGCCGTCAATCGTTATACTTCCATCAGCTCGCTTTCTTTTTTGCTCAAACGGCTGTCGATGGTCTCGATGTATTTGTCAGTGATTTTTTGAATATCATCACTAGCGCGGCGCTCGTCATCTTCAGAGATCTCTTTTTCTTTTGCCAGATCTTTTATATCATTCATCATATCACGGCGGATATTACGAATCGAGACGCGGCTGTTTTCTGCTTCACCGCGCGCCAGCTTTTGCATATCGCGGCGGGTCTCTTCTGTCAGTGCTGGCATCGGCACACGAATCACATCAGCGGTCATCGGGTTCAATCCCAAATCCGCTTCGCGAATGGCCTTGTCCACGGCCTGTACCATCGTACGGTCAAAAGGCTGTACAAGCAATGTGCGCGAGTCTTCGACGTTGACACTGGCCACTTGGTTGAGCGGTGTGTCGGCGCCGTAGTAGCTGACCATCACGCCAGATAGCATGCCTGGATGGGCGCGGCCTGTGCGTACCTTACTAAAGGTGTTTTCAAGCGCTTCTAAGGTTTTTTGCATACGGGCTTCGCCGTCTTGCTTAATCTCTTTAATCATTGTGCATCCTTATTTATCGCTGTCGATAAATCATTCATGGTTGTTAATAGATAGTTATTTTTCGGCAATTCATCGCTCGTAGCAGAGCGCTTGACCGCGCATATTGGGCAATATTATGCCAATTAATACTAATGATAAACGCGCGTGCCTTCGTTTTCGCCCATGACCACATTTAATAAGGCGTTGGGTTTGGTCATATCAAACACTTGTAACGGTACATTGTGCTCACGGCACAAGGCGATAGCGGTCAAGTCCATAACGCCAAGCTTTTGCTCTAAGACTTCATCAAAAGTCAAACCATCGTATTTTTTGGCATCGGCATGCAAGCTTGGGTCTTTGTCATAGACGCCATCCACTTTGGTGGCTTTTAATATCAAGCCTGCTTCAACCTCGATACCGCGCAGACATGCTGCTGTGTCGGTGGTAAAGAAAGGATTACCAGTACCGGCGACAAAGATACAAACCTCACCGTTTTTTAGGTAGCGAATGGCATTGCGGCTACTATAGCTTTCAGTGACTTCACCAATCGGCAAGGCTGACATCAAGCGCGTTTTAATATTGCGGCGCTCAAGCGCATCACGCATGGCCAGACCGTTCATCACAGTCGCAAGCATACCCATTTGATCGCCGGTCACACGGCCGACTAGGCCCTCTTGTTGCAGCTGGGCACCGCGATATAAGTTACCACCACCAACGACGATACCAACTTGCACACCAAGGCCGCGCAAGTGGGCGATAGATAGGCTCATCTTATCGAGCACTTCGGTATCGATACCCATGTCCTTGCCACCAGCCAAGGCTTCGCCTGAGAGTTTTAGCAAGATACGAGAGTAACGCGGGTTTTTGTCAGACATGAGGTCACCTTGTTAGCATGAAATTATAATTAAAGTCATCGATAAAATACAAATGAAGATTGCCTTCTGATTTACGTACAGCCAGCGTTGATACGCAAGCCAGTGTCTGCGTATCGCTAGGTTACGTGCAGCGCCCTACTCGTGATGCAGTGCTGAGCAGACAAAACCGTGCTGAGTAGATAAAAGGCCAAATTGCGCTAATTGTAGCAAAAACTGCCCGCGATTGGGCAATTTTCACTCATCTATCATAGTGATGGCTTAGGGCGTGTCCTCAATTCAATCGATAGCCATCTAAATG